>JBNKOV010000176.1:0-8906 GCA_050294955.1 Holophagae bacterium | reverse complement strand
CGTTAAACAAGTCTATACTCAATCGATCCCGCGCATGGGCCGCCGACTGGAGGGAAGGCTCCACACCAGCAATCTCCCAGCCCTGATCTCGGGCATAATCCAGAAAAAACCCACCGCTGGCGCCAACATCCAAAATTCGACCCGCTGCCCCCAAAGCGGCGGCCATGGCCTGAAGTCGCCCCTGCCAAACCGCCTGCCAATAAGCGAGTTCCCTATCGGTTTTCTCCAAATAAGCCGGTTTGTCCCTCACGTAATATTCGTGCGAGTAAAGCTGTTGCAGCGTCTCAACGTCCGGCGTGGGAGAGACCCGAAAGAATCCCGCCTCCGGGTCTTTAACAAGTTGAAATTCAGGATGTTCGTTCATGAATTTAGATCAGAGATCTTCGGTGTCCAAGAGCTGGTCGTGCTTGCACAAGCGCTCCATGTTCTTGAATTCCTGGTTCATCTTCACAGCCTGCTTAAACCGATCTCGGATGACTTTCTTGGGGTCAATGTCCGGACTGATAAATTGAACCTTGCGCATCTCCTCGGGAATGACCACCTTAAGCGTCTTGAAAATCCATTCCACCGCGACCAGATCTGCGACGGCCCAAAAGCGGTTCAAGAACTCCTTACCCCAACTCAGGCTCTTCACGAAGCCGTCAAGTACTTGCAGTTTCTGAGACATGGATAGCTGGTGTTCGGGATTGTGAAAGAAATCCGCCAACAAATGGGCAGGGTCGTCCCAACCCGACATTTCGAAGTCAAGGAAGGTCAGCTTCCCGGATTCGTCTTCCAAGGCATTGTGCAGGCCGAAGTCCACCGGACTGAAAATCAACTCGTTCTCAGGGAAGGCGGCGTCTCGATCCCAACCTTGACGCTTGCACCATAAGTACAAGTGATTCAAGTGATCTTGCCGCATTTGCTCCATATCTGTCATCATGAAGAGCAAGACATCTTTAGGACCGTCAGGCCTTTGACAGGCCCGCAGAACAGACTGCCAAAGACTGTTCACCACGTCTACATAATCGCTAAAACGAAGCCGAGCGCCAACCGCGTGGGGAAGATTTTTTGAGCGGAAATGATCGCCCCCGGCGATTAACTTGCCAAGGAGTTCCACCAATTGGGCAACATGGTCATCTCCCGGCGTTGACACCGGTTTCCCATTGACCCAACTGAGGATGGCCCACGACCCTGAATGCCAGTGAGCGACCGGAATATTTTCAATGCCCGCGCCTCGCAAAATGTCTAATGCCGCCAATTCAGCTTCCAGAAGCTTTCGGTCTGAATCGCTCTGTTCAAAATGACGCTTCAGGCAATAAGAAGCGCCGTCTTCCATGTCCAGCCGGTAAATATAATTGTCGCCAACGGTCTTCACCGCCTTCAGCCCAATCAGTCGAGAATCGGTTTGAGCGCGCAATCCCGCTTCCCACTGAAAATAATTGGAAAGCTCGCTCCAGTCGGGGAAGTTGGGGCAACCCTCGCAGGGATCTCCCAGAACCAGGGGCTGGGTGCTTTTGGGAAAACCAGAAAGCCCGGTCAGGCTGCATGAAGAATCCACAAAATGGGTAAGCTTCAGAGCCTTCACCTTTCCCGCCATCTCCTCATTCGACTGGATATAAATAATATCGTCGGCCTGAAAACCAAATCCGCCCGCATCCATGGCCTTGAAAAGCCCATGTCCCTTGAGATCGCTTTGAATGTTCTTCTGCTCACGGTCCCCATCTAGATGGCAAAGAATGAACAGCTTCCTTTTCGCTTCTCGCTGCTCCATGACAAACGCCTTGAACCCGAAAAGAATTTCGCTCCCATCCTCGGCCCCGTAGTTCATAATCGTGTGATCCAAATCGATACCAATTCTGCTCGTGCCGCTCATAATAAACTCTCGCTTTATTTTTTTAAGTGAAACATTGCCTGTTCCGGCCGATTTCCCTGATGGAGTGAGCCCCGTGGAAATGGTCTATATACACCCTAATTATCGAAAGATCCGGAAAAATCTTTATGAATGATCCGCATTTATGCGAAGTTACGTTCATTTTCTTTTCCGTTGGGATTCCCAACTTGCGCTTCTCACGCTGATCATACCACGTTCAACGCCTGCCAATGCCCTCAAAAAGGACCCTGCTCCCCTTGAAAATAAGGCCTATTCCCTATCATTTCAGAAACCTGATCTCCCCTACCCGCTCCTCACGCAGACCCAAATCCAGCCTTTTTGAGACCCACCCTCATAAAAAGCTTGGGAAATTGGCGGATTGATGCTAAAAATTGACAAGGATCGTGTTTTTCAAGGGAGAGGTTATGTCCGGTTTTTACCAGAAACCACCGGTTTTAGGCAACCAATTCACAGAAGACCGCCTTTTGGGCGCATATCTGGAGCGCGTGCTCCCGCCCGATGTTTACAACGACGTAACGCCCGGTCTCAAACGACTGGGCGGGCGGGTGATCGGCGACATTCTGGAAATGGCCGAGGCGGCTGAATCAGAAGAGCCTCGCCTGGAGAGATTTGACGCCTGGGGCAATCGATGCGATCAGATCAAGGTGAGCAAGGGCTGGCGAGATCTCGCGAGAGTGAGCGCAGAAGAGGGTTTTGTTGCAATGGGTTACGAACGACCCTATGGCGCCTGGTCTCGGGTCTGCCAATTCGCAAAACTGTATCTCTTCAACCCTTCCTCCGCCATTTACACCTGTCCGCTGGCCATGACCGACGGCGCTGCCCGGCTCATTGAGGTGTATGGAGACGACCTGCTGAAGGAAGGCGCGTTTAAACACCTCACCTCCCGCGATCCCAACCAGTTCTGGACTTCCGGCCAATGGATGACCGAAAGAACGGGCGGCTCGGATGTGGGCGGCACGGAGACCATTGCCCACCTGGTGGATGGCGTCTATCGTTTGTATGGCGATAAATGGTTCACCTCCGCCACAACCTCGCAAATGGCCATGACGCTCGCTCGCATTGAAGATGGGCCGGGGAACCATGTGCCAGGAAGTAAGGGACTCAGTTTATTTTACTTGGAAACATATCGCCCCGATGGATCGCTGAACCGCATTCGCATTCATCGGCTTAAAGACAAGCTGGGAACCCGCGCTCTTCCTACAGCGGAACTCACCCTGGAAGGCGCTCGCGCTCAACTGGTTGGACATGTAGGTCGAGGCGTCCCTCAAATTGCCGCCCTATTTAATGTCACAAGGATCTACAACGCCTGCAGCGCCACCTCCTTTTTCAGACGCGGCCTGGCCCTGGCTGCCGATTACGCCAACCGGCGCGTCGCCTTTGGCAAGGCCCTTTCCGAACACCCGCTTCACGTGGAAACCCTCGCCAATCTACACGTAGAGCTTGCAGCAGCCTTTCATCTCACCTTCCATGTCACCGAACTTCTGGGCAAAACAGAATGCGGTGAGGCGGACGAAGGTGAAAAGGCCATGTTGCGCCTGCTGACCCCGTTGGTCAAACTCTATACCGCCAAACAGGCCATCGCTGGGATAAGCGAAGTTCTGGAATGCTTTGGCGGGGCCGGCTATATCGAAAATACCGGGCTGCCCAAAATGTTGCGAGACGCGCAGGTGCTCTCCATCTGGGAGGGAACCACCAATGTGCTCAGCTTAGATGTCTTGCGCGCCATTCACAGGGACCAGGCGCTGCCGCCATTTTTCACCAGCCTGGAAAAGAGATTGCGAGCCATAACCCACGACGCATTGGAGGAGCCCACGGAAAAGGCCATCTCAGCCCTTGACGCAATTGGCGATTACGTAGCCAGACACAGGGAACAGGATAAAGCCTTCCAAGAAGGCGGCGCTCGGGGTTTCGCTTTTTCTCTGGCCAGGGTCCATGCAGCGTCACTTATGCTTGAGCAAGCCCAATGGAGCCTGGAAAAGAAAGGCGACGATCGAGACCTAATCCTGGCAAGGCGTTGGTGTGAAAAGGAGTTGACACCCCTCAGACTCATCAACCAGCAACGAAGAGAAGCATCTCGACGCCTCATTACCTTTTCTTAGAGAATCGCCCCAAAACCAGAATTTACGGAAGATTTCAATATCTTAACCACATTTTTTCCGCAGAATCCCAGATCCCCCATGATTTGATGACTGAACCGTCATATAATAAGACAATGAAGTTCCAACGGGAATTTCCACTAAGCCATTCGGAATCATCCATGCTCAATAATCGATTTTTCATGGTGCTCATCGTCATTATCTCGTTGGCTTCAGCCTGCCAGAATCAGTCAGAAGAGGCCCAGCCCCATTCACCTCCAGCAACGCAAGCTGATTTGGATCAGGCCGCTCTTAAAGACACCGAAGAGAAGACCGAGGCGTTCGCAAACGGATTACTGGACTTGTCCATGGTGGTCAAGGCGCAGGAAACCCACCGGCTCCAGGATTATTTTGCCGAGCAAATGACCGCCACGCCCTGGCCTCACCAACCCGAACCTGAAGCAAATCGCGTGAAATGGATTGGCGAACACGGCTGGAAACGCAAGACTGAGCCGGTGAAAATGGACCGCCATGCCTATTTGGCCGACTGGTTGATTTTTTTGGATCATTTCACGGAAATAGAGGACGTCCGATTTAAGGTAAAGAAATCGACGCTGGAAAAAGGGGAGATCAAGGCCCGCGTCTACTTTTTTCTCATTGGTCGAGACCAACAGGGAAGACGCGAATGGGTGCGGGGCTGGACCCAAGCTCGGGCCAAATCGGACAAATCCGGACATTGGCGCATCAATCATCTGCTGGTGGAATCTCTCGACAGTCGCACCTCCGAAGAGGATTTGTTTTCAGAAGTAAGCGGACCGGCAAAGGTGACCTCGCTCTCCCCGCCCTACGGCGCAAAAGGCAACGACAGCAACTTCTGGCGGGGCGCCGCCTCTGCCGATGTGAATCTGGATGGCCTGATCGACGTATACGCCACAGGCGTGGCGGGCAACCACCTCTATTTAAATCTGGGAGACGGCACATTTGACGATGTTTCCGAATCCACCTGGACGAAGGTGCTTCCCCAATCCACCGGACCCTTGTTTCTGGATATGGACAACGATGGCGATCAAGACCTGTTTCTCGGAGCTCCGGACGGACAGATATTATTGGAGAACAGACTTGTACCCGATGGAAAGCTGAGTTTTAGGGACATTTCTCTGGAATCCGGCGTGGGCGTGGCGAAGGCGCTTGGGTTCAGCGCAGTTGCAGGAGACGTAAACAACGACGGCCTGCCCGACATCTACGTAACCTCTTACAACCGATACGGCATTGTCATGCCAAACTCATGGCATAAAGCCACTAACGGCACGCCAAACCTCCTTTTTATAAACAAGGGAGGCGGGAAATTTGAGGAAGAAGCACAGGCTCGCGGCGCAGCAGACAGGCGATGGAGTTACGCCGCCAGCATGGTGGATATCGATGAAGACGGGGACCTGGACATTTACGTGGCCAATGATTATGGCGAGAACGGCCTCTACCTGAACAAAGAGGGACATTTCGAAGACGTCGCGGCAGCCTGGGGCCTACAGGATCCGGGCAATGGCATGGGCGTCTCTTTTGGCGATTACGACAACGACGGGGACTTGGATCTTCACGTAACCAACATGTCGTCCACAGCCGGAAACCGCATTTTGAAACGGCTTTTCGAGCAAAAGAAAATGTCTGGCGAAAGCAATGTGCTGGTAAAGCTGGCGGCGGGCAACAGCCTGTATGAGAATTTGGGCAACAATCAGTATAAGAACGTTACCAGCGATGTTGGCGGGTTCTCCGCCGGTTGGGCATGGGGCGGCGGCTTCATTGATTTCGACAACGATGGTCGGGAAGACCTTTTTTCGCCCAACGGGTTCATATCCGGCAAGTCCATGAAGGACACGTGAAGTCTCTTCTGGCGCCACGTGGTGGCTGCGAAGGTTGGAGTTGAGCAGGCGGGTTCCCAAACATTCACACAGGAACAGGGCCGCATGCTGGGAGAGGGATTCTCTTTCAGCGGCTATGAAAGAGACGGTCTCTATCTGAATCTTGGAGACAAAAAATACGAAAATATTTCCGGAGTCTCGGGCATCGACCATATCAGCGACGGCCGAAGCGCCGTATATGCCGACTTCGACAATGACGGCGATACAGATGTATTCATGACCACCATCCAGGGCCAGACTCACCTGTTGTTTCGCAACAATGTGGGCGCATCGAACAACTTCATACGGGTTGGCCTGTTGGGAGTTAAAAGCGGAAAAGACGCCTTCGGCGCAGTGGTTCGAGTGGGAACCCCATCGGGCATTTTAACCAAGGTGAAAACCGGAGGTTCAGGCTACCTCTCCCAACACGACCCTCGCCTGCTCTTTGGCCTGGGCTCGGAGAGAAGCGCGAAATGGGTGGAAGTAACCTGGCCGTCCGGACTCAAACAGCGATTTGAGAATGTAACCGGCGGGTCCTCCCTGGAAATCATAGAGGGAAAACCCGCGCCGCGACGGGTCGACGAACACCGCTTTTCCCTTCCCAACCCGCTCAGCCTCAAAGAACTACGCCTTGCCTCCCTGAACATCAAAAAAGGAAAACCCTTTCCAAATCTGGGCGTGCTGGATTTAAAAGGCAGGAACCGGGAAATGGGGTCGGTCATTGGCTCCGGCACTAAAACCCTCGTCAATATCTGGGCCACATGGTGCATTCCCTGCGCAAAAGAAATGCCTGAACTCCAACAGATACACAAACAGGGCAAGGTCAAGGTGCTGGGTATCAGCTTGGACGCATCTGAGACCCGAAGCAAGGTGGCAGGCTACCTCAAGAAACATAAGATTGGATACCCCAGCTTTCTTCGAACAGACACACTGGTGGAAGAGATCTTCAGCGGTGAAGAAGTCTTTATCCCTCTGTCATTCCTCCTAGATGAGAACGGCGTGGTTATCGAGATCTTTTCAGGCTGGACCCAAGCGGATCGGGCGCGATTTGACCAGTTGACACAGTAGTTCATGCTATGATGGAGAGGCCCTGTTCACCTGAACCTCGCTGAGGCGATCAGCCTCCCTGTTCATGGCCGACAGTTCGAGAACACAAGAGGAAAAACAATGGATTGCATATCGGGAGCAACACTATACGCGGAACCCTGGCTGAAAGAACTCCCTATGTTTGCCGGGCTAACGGCGCATCAGCGTGGGGCTCTGATGAAATGCGCCTACCTCATTCGTTGTGAGCCCGGAGAGACCCTTTTCAACGAGGGCGACCCTGCCGACGGCTTCTTCATATTGCGTTTGGGTCGAGTTAAAATGCGTAAAATCAGCACAACGGGTCACGAAGTAGTGCTTCATCTATCCTCCCCGCCCCACATGATCGGTTGTAAAGCGCTAACCCTTCCAGGAAGCTCTTATCCCGCCGACGCCGTGGCTGTGGACCAGGTGGAGGCCCTGCGCTTCACTAGAGCGCGGTTTCTGGCCACAGTGAAGGAAATCCCCGATGTTTTCTTCGGACTGCTCATTGACATGAACCGCCGCCTGAGCGAGATCTACACCTTGCAATCGTCTCTGCTAGAACCCGTACAACAACGCATCGCCACCTTATTGCTCCAACAGGCCCTGCCAAATAACGCAAGTTTGGACATATGGGAAGAGCACCCCCTGCAGGAAATCCGCCTCACCAAAAGCCTGATAGCCTCCATTGTTGGCACCACAACCGAAACAGCCATTCGGATACTGAGCAAATGGAAAAAGAACGGGTTCATCGATTCCGAAAGAGGCGTCATTCGGATAACCAACGGCGAGGCAATTTTTGAACTTTCCGGCGGCATGGCCAATTAGCCTGACTCTTAAAACAAAGCAGATGCTTCTGCCTGGCTCTGTAAATTCCCGTTCTTCAATGGCCCTTGCAAACAGACACAGCTTGAGAGCGCTTGACACAAAGTTGCAGCCCTACTAAACTTAGGATCGTTGCAGAATTCAGGAGAAGTCACGGTTCTCGATTCCAGGCGAACAGCCCCATAGCGCTGGCTTCAACTGATCCATCATTTTAGAAAGGATAGATTCATGACTCAACAAGCATCATCGGCGGCGCCGACCGGCCTGGTCGCTAAATTTCTGGATGGAATAGAAAAACTGGGCAATAAATTGCCAGACCCCGCGATTCTCTTTGTTTTGGCGCTCATCCTCGTCTGGCTCCTGTCCTGGCTTATGTCCAGCATGAGCTTTGACGCCATTGATCCCAGAACCGGGGACGCCATTGTAATAAACAATCTACTCACAGGAACCGCCATGGTTGGGTTCATGTCCAATATGGTTTCTATTTTCACCAGTTTTGCGCCTCTGGGCGTAGTTTTGGTGGCAATGCTGGGCGTAGGCGTTGCAGAACATTCCGGCTACATTAACTCGGGCTTGAAACTCATGTTGAGCGTCATTCCCAAGTCCCTGCTCACGCCTATGCTTATTCTGGTGGGTCTTGTCAGTCATACTGCTGTTGACGCGGGTTATGTTCTGGTCATTCCCCTGGGCGGCGTCATATTCCATGCAGCGGGACGCCATCCCCTGGCCGGTATCGCCGCAGCCTTCGCGGGCGTATCTGGCGGCTTTAGCGCCAACTTTGTCCCTTCCGCCATCGACCCGCTCCTGCAGGGATTCACCCAATCGGCTGCTCAGATCCTGGATCCCAACATTCAGGTGAACCCACTCTGCAATTATTACTTCACCATGGCTTCCAGCATCCTCATCATGCTGTTGGGCTGGTTTATTACCGATAAAATTGTTGAACCCCGTCTGACCCATTCGCCTGTCGATGAAGACGCGGAAGACGTGCCAACCATGGAAGTGCTTACATCTAGAGAATCCAAGGCATTCTGGCTGGCAACCACCGTCATGTTCGCTGGTCTGGCGCTGGTCTTAATCAGCGTTGTTCCCGAATCATCACCCTGGCGGGCCGATGGCAGATGGGACTCGTTTGCCGCGCCCATCATGAAGTCCATTGTATCGCTCATCTTC
>JBNKOV010000175.1:0-8913 GCA_050294955.1 Holophagae bacterium | reverse complement strand
AGGCATTAAGTAAGGCCATCTTTCCACTGGGTAAGCTGCACAAGAGCGAAGTGAGGGATATCGCCAAAAAGCAGGGATTGCCCAATTGGGACCGTAAAGACTCCACCGGAATCTGCTTTATTGGGGAGCGAAATTTCCGAGATTTTCTGAAAGGTTATTTGGGAACCAAGCCGGGGGACATTTGTGATCCAAACGGCGCAGTCGTGGGGCGCCATGAGGGTTTGATGTTTCACACCATCGGTCAAAGACAAGGGTTGGGAATTGGGGGGCCGGGAGAACCCTGGTATGTAGTCGGTAAAGACATTGAGAAACGACGACTTATTGCAGCTCAAGGAAAAAACCACCCTCTGCTTTTCGCTCCAGCGTTGCGTTACGTTGATCTGACTACTATTTCGGGAGATCCACTCTGCCTGCCCATGCGATGCCAGGCTAAAATTCGTTACCGTCAATCGGATCAAGACTGCGTCATTCAGAAGACGGAGGGGGAAGGTCTTGTCATATTTGACAAACCTCAAAGGGCTATTGCCCCCAGGCAATCCATTGTTTTTTACGATGGACCGGTTTGCCTTGGCGGCGCTGTGATTACCGAAGCGATTCGAGAAGACCAAAAAACGGCCCCCAATTCGGTGGGAATCGGAAAAATGACTTGACTTCTATTGCTTGCAGCATTAATCTTGCGGGGTAACGTGAGTACGTTGTTAGGAGTAACCAAAAATGGATGACGTGATCAGTGTTCTTTCCGTTATTTTTTTCGCCTCACCCCTGATTCTCGGGTTTGTGGTTTTTGGCGGATTCTGGTTTAGGGATCATTTCTATGAAAAGCCCTTTTACGAAGATTACGAAGATTAATTTTGAGACCATTTTCTAGAGCTCACACAAGCTCGACCAACAGAAAGCACCCGGAAGGGTGCTTTTTCTGTTCTGTCCGCTGATATGAACCAGTCTGGCTGTAAATCTCTTGCAGGCCTGAATGAGAAACGGCTAGAATAGGATCTATGAAACATCGACGCAGGGACACTGTAACCTCCTATCGAATGACCCGCTCGGGCAAGCATTTCATCCTGGCTTTAATTGTTGCAATTCTGCCAGCATATCTCCTATCCGTCAGCATGATGTTCCTTATGTCCACGCTCTTCTGCGGCATGTTTGTTTTTAATTTCTTGTATATTCGCAATACCTTGAAAGGCCTGGTTTTGAGCTTGGCTCAAGCGCCGGACTTTTATGCCGGCCAACCTGGAGTCGTTTTGGTCAATGTGAAAAACAAGAAACGTTTTTTTCGAACACGATTTTTGAGTCTAAGTCTTGAGATCCCCGGCTTCTCGGCAGAAAAGGCTCGGTTGGAGTACATAAAGCCCTCTGGAAGAAAACAGGTTAAAATTGTTGTCACTCCTGAAAACCGGGGATGGTTTCATATTTCGGCGATTGTGTGCGAAACTACCGGGCCTTTTGGACTTAGCAAAAGATCTGTAAGGTGGCGGGTTGATCATGATCTGCTCGCTTATCCCCAACTATTAGACCATCTGCCCGGGTCCTTGAGTTCCCAGAACATGGATTTCGGTCGGGTTCCTCAAAATTCGGGGGACTATCAATACCTGGCGGCTTATCAACCCGGTGACGATGTTCGGCTTATTCACTGGAAGAAGTCTACCCTTTTGGAGACTCCCGTCCTAAAAAAAGACTTGATTCGGAGTGAGACTGTAGAGCCCAAAATCTTTGTTCCGGATCAGTGCCCTCATTTCGAATATGCAGTGAGTGCAATTGCGACCTATTTCCAGGGGAATCCTCTGGCTGGATGGTCCCTTTACACCGATGATGGTGTGCTGACAGTGGACAATTTGGATGGGATGCTTAAGGCGTTGGCCCTTGTAAAGCCTTTAACGCGAGCGCCAGAAATTGAGGAACTGGAACAATTGGGGTCATTGCCTTTATTCGCCTCTCAAATCAACAGGGAATAAATTTGGAGCATGGAGCCTGATTACCGCCACTTTGCGGCCTCCTTCGGTTTTCCCCACTCCATGTAGAGGGTGTGAATTCGTTCTGAAGAAGTGGATTTAAAGCCCATATGGGGTTCATCCGATAAAGGCTTGTGACTTTTTAGAAGCAGGTTCTCGGCTTCTTCAAAGCGACCTTGATTTTTTAAACAAACGCCCAAGATGCTTTCAACCCGGGCTATGCTCCAATGGCCAGGAGGAAGCACCTTTTCCTGGATCTCCAGAGCCTGTCTCAGATAGCTTTCAGCTAACGGGTAAACCGCCATCTGGTTGTAAATGGAACCGATATTAAACAGGGAGTTTCCCACCTCCCTCCGGTCATTCCCAAAAACAGAGGTATAAATATCCAGGGCCTTGTTATAGCAAACTAGAGCCTGATTTCTTTCCCCCTGTTCGGATAGGGAGAGTCCAAGGTTCATATAGGTGCTTGCCACGTACAAGCTGGTGTCACCCAGAAGCTCTCGATAATCCTGCAAATTCTGAGAATACAATGCTTCTGCCGCGTCGCACCGCCCCCTTCTCAACTCAAGGGAAGCGAGGCCGGCGGTTGCATTTATGGCCAACTTTTGGTGCTCTGGGTTTGAAGCCCAGATTTCCCGCGCTCTTTCAAATTGAGCCTTTGCGGCATCAAACACCCCCAACTCTGCGAGAAGGTAAGCATAGGTGTAATGAGTATTTGCAACGATGGGGTGAGATGGCCCATAGTAATTTCGTCTTATTTTCAAGGCTTCCCGCAATAGGGGGTGGGCTGCCGTGTAGTCTTTCATTGCGGTGAGTTTGGCGCTTAGGGTGAACAGGCTGTCTGCAAATTCTGGATGATCGTCTCCCAGAAGTTTCCGTTGCATTGCAAGTACTTCGAGAGCTTTCACGGTGTCCGAGTCTTCTGCTTTGGGATCGGCGAATCGGAAAATATCGAGAAGGAATTGAGAGACCTCCCGAGCCTTATCTCGTTCAGTTGCAATAGTATTCGCTTGGAAGGTCATGACGCCGCCAAAGGTGATCAATATGAACAGAAACAAAAGAGCCAGGCTGGCGCTGATTCGGTTTCTGCTAACGAATTTTCGAGTTCTATACCACCATGAGTCTCGATGGGCTACAACGGGAAAACCTTTCAAATGTCTTCGGATATCATTAGAGAATTGGGCTGCTGAATCGTATCTTCGGTTTGGTTCCTTTCTCAATGCCATTAGCACGATGTTGTCAAGATCACCTTCCAGTTTGCGAACCAGTTTTCGGGGATCTTCTATGCTTGATTGAGGGATGGAAGTCTGGGTTTTCCTCCCCTTTAATTCACTCGAAATCAGGAAGCTGGGTTTCATGGCCTCTTGTTCGCAAATGGCGTTCTCCAGTTCATTCGGCGTGGTCTTTTTGAGGCGATAGGGGCTGCGTCCGGTCAGTAATTTACAAAGCAATACGCCAAGCGCGTAAATGTCGCTGGTGGTTGAGATAGCCTCACCTCTGATCTGTTCAGGGCTGGCGTATTCAGGGGTCATGGGACGCATGCCTTCAACGGTTGATGCTTTTGGGATTTCTAATCCTCTTCGATCTAGTATTTTGGCAATTCCGAAATCCAATAGTTTGGGGACGCCGTCTTCAGAAACCAGAATATTGGAAGGTTTTAAATCCCGGTGGACTACGAGATTCTGGTGGGCGAAGTGAACCACATCGCATATTATTTGGAATAAAGCCAGTCTCTGGTTTATGGACAGGTTTTGATTGTCGCAATAGGAATCAAGAGGCTCACCCTTAACATATTCCATGACAAAATAGGGTCTTCCCGACTCAAAGGCGCCACCGTCAATTAATCTAGCAATATTGGGATGCTCCAGCTCGGCCAGAATTTGTCGTTCCTGAAGGAAGCGATTCAAAAAAGCGGTATTGTTCAAGCCTTCTCGTATCAGTTTGATAGCAACCTGCTTTTCAAAAGCGTCATCTTCTCGCTCGGCTAGGAATACGGCGCCCATGCCGCCTCTTCCCAATTCTTTTACCAGTCGGTAGGGTCCAAGGCGCTGGCCTTCCAAGCGTTCCTTTTGTATGGTTGAGAAAACCGGGCTTTCAAGAAAGCTGTCGTCTTCACAATTTACAGCCAGCAAAGCATCTATTTGCAATCGCAGACTGCAATCATCCTGGCAGGCTTGGTCCAAGTAGGCGTCTCGGGTGTCTGGTCCAAGGTCCCAGGCTTCATCCAGCAATTGTTTGATCCGAGCCCATTTTTCAGGTTTCATGGGTGGCTTTTCCCAACTCATGGCGCAGCATTGTTTTGGCTATGGCCCATTCCCTTTTGGCTGTCCGAGGTGAGATGCTCAAAACCTGGGCTGTTTCACTTATGGAGAGACCTGCAAAATATCTGAGAACAACCACACGGGCCATTCGAGGGTCATAGGCTTCCAAGCGTGTTAATGCCTCATCCAATGCAAGCAGGTCTAAAGGATTGCTGAAACTCTCCGCGTTTTCCTCACCCATGGACTCGAGGGGGATCAATGTCCTTTCGCCCCCCCTTTTTGAGGCGCTTTTTTTACGAGCGTGGTCTATGAGAATGTGGTGCATTCTGTCCGCCGCGGCCCCGAAAAATTGAGCTCGATTCTTATATTTTCTTCCTGTTTCCGCACAGAGTTTGAGGTAGAGTTCGTTAACCAATGCGGTAGGTTGCAGAGTGTGATTGGATTTCTCCTTCGCGAATCGCGCTCGGGCAATGCGCTTGAGATCATCAAGGATCAACGGCATAAGGGTTTCAAGCGCTTTAGGGGCACCACCGTCCCAAATTCTCAATAATTGGGTTATTTCTGCAGATGTCTCATTCAAACTTTCCAAATGATCCTCCACCCCTTATGTTCCCTCATTATATGAGAAGCCTGATCTTGGCTGCACAAGGAAATCATACCACATGGCGCTGCCTTAAATCGCTCTGGCGTGACGCGGATCAACAAACTGGATTTAATATGGCGATAAGGGCCGTTTTTGTTTATTATTTTAAAAAAGCCGAGTGTCCAGGTGGGAGCGGATTGGATGAGAAAAAAGTTGATTGCTACTCGGTATATGACCAGATTTCAATGTGTCGGTCAGGATTGCAAGGATCATTGTTGTCAGGGGTGGACGATCAATCTAGATCGAGCCGACTATGACAGATTATGGGATTTATCGAAATCCAAGACATCTGTACCTTTGGATTTTGAGGAGGCTGTACAAAAATTACCATCAGATAAACAGGGTTATGGAAAATACGCCAGTCTAAAATTTGATGGAAACGACAACTGTCGATTCCTTCAAGATAATCTCTGTCAGATTCATAAAAATCTTGGTGAAAACTATCTTCCTGGGGCCTGCGCTACCTATCCCAGAAGTTTGACAGAATGTGAAGGGGAATACGTAATGTCCGGCAGTCTTTCTTGCCCAGAGGTTGCGCGTCTTTGTCTGTTGGATCCCCGCTCACTTGAGCTGGAGGAAATTCCATGGTCCATGGTCCCGGAGAGAATTCAGGTTAAATCTGGAGCTTCCATTTCTCGGAACTACTATGCCGATGTTCGCCAGACTTTGGAGAGCTTGTTATCCCTGGCTGATCATTCTCTATCCGAAAGGCTCTATCTGGCAGCCTATTACGCTCGAAGGATTAATACCGCCTTCCATCGCGATCTTAAGAGTGGTCAGACCGTGATCAATCGTGTTGGCAAACGTCTGGCAGATTTCAATTTTCGGTAGAAAACCCTTCATGCTTTCACCTCCCAGGGCAGCCCTGAGCAGGTTGGCCTTCAAGTTATGTGCATTTTGCTTATTGCAAGGCTCAGTCATGCCAGGAGACAGCGTTACAACCAATTGGTTTTAGATGTTTTGGGCACATTTCCTGAGTTCGAAATGGATCATTTAAACAGGTGGGACGCCTCATCTGGCCCCTTTCTGGAACCACTCTGGCCAGAATATGAAAAACGCCTTCAAAAGGTGGCAAGCACCTTAAAAAGTCAAATCGAATTGTATCTCACCAATTTTTGCAGAAATTATATCTTGCAAGAGCAATATCTGAATTACCCCGGTCCAGACGCTCATGGGATTAAATTAGTGCTCCATGTGGCCATATTGACGTTTTTGTTTGTGAACCATCCTACTGCGCAGGCCAGTTTCTCCAAGGGCCACACAGGCGATTTAAAAGCGCTCAACGACTGTTTTGTTGACGTATGCCAGATCTACATGCGGAATATCAGTCACAACCAGCCTCTTTTTGAGAAACTGACCAGTTTGTTCCGTTCTGGAGAATCGCCTTCACTTGCGGGGCTTGTCCGACTGGTGGGCATTTAAACAGATAGAAAGTGTTTTGAGCTAACTTGTCGCTGCAAACGGCTGTCACAAAATGAATAGCGCCAAAAATAAAAGAGGCGGCCATCTGGGCCGCCTCTTTGTTGGCTTAGCTGTATTGCCACTTATTCAATGCAAACATTGTTAATAATAGCCACGTAATCGGCAATAGTCTTTGCAGATGGCCATTCATTGTTGCCCAAGCTGGTGTAGAAAGCGTCCAACGCATCGGGCAGCGAAGCGAAACAGTCTAGACACTCTGTAGTGTCACATTCAAGATCGCTGAGCCAGGTAACGTTGGTAACTTCGATATCATCAACCCAGAAACCCACGCCGCCAGTATTTGAGTCACTGGCAAAATGGAATCGGAATCTAATATCGTCGCCATTGTAATCGCTTAAGGAAACCGTGCCTTGTCTCCAGGTTGTCTGAGTATCGGACCACGCGGGGAGCAGGCCCAAAGGCGCGCCTGTAAAGAAAAGACCGTCATATGGCAGCGATGTTGTGACTTGTCTCCACGATTCGCCTTCTCTTTGAATCTCCAGTAAAGCACCGTCCCATGGCTGGTGGTTTGTGCCAGCGCCAGCCGGGGTATGTTCGGTGTCGTAGAAGAGCCAGAAGCTTAATTGAGAGGCTGCTGAGTCTACTGTTAACCAGGGAGATGCAAGAAACTTACTACTGGCGACAGTCGGATCTGAAGTAAACCAGCTGTTTGAGCCTGAATGGGCCTGGGTTGCGACCTGGGCCCAATCGTCTGTGTGGAAGTTTGCTCCATGTGTCATCAAGCTGGCGCCCTCTGCGCCATCAGAAAAAGTGCCCGACATCACCATTGGGTTGGCCCCTATGGTGATATTAACATCTTCAGAGAAGCCGGTTCCTCCATCGTAGGAGACGGCAACGGTTAGGGTCGCAGTGTCAAGGCACGCAGCCAGCTGGTTGAGCGTTACTTCAAAGTTCATAGTCTCGCTTGCGCCAGGAGCGATGGAGCCGTAAGTTTGAGTAGGGTTGGCGATAGCAATGTCGACTGTATTGGCGCTTAAGGTTGCTTGAGTATTGGTCATGTCAAAGCCGCCCTGGTTGGTCAGGGTGAAAGGAATCATGACCGTTTCGCCCAAGTCAAGATAGCCGTCATCGTCACAGCCTGAGTCGTCTATGGGGCCAATAGCCACGTCGGCGGTATTGAAGGTCGCCTTGTAGATACCGCGACCATGGGTGCAGAAGTACATGGTGTCTCCGCGCCAGCGAATTTGCATGATTCGAGTCCAGGCGGCTCCATAGTCATAGTGTTCCCAGGTAAATGGCCCGCCATTGGTGTTGTCTTCCGTGGTGAACATGCCAATTTCGGTGCCCAGGTACAAACGGGCCGGATTGTTGGGGTCAACGGATACCGTGTAGACGGGAATATTGGGAAGATCACCGTGAATGGATGTCCAATTTACGCCTTGATCCGTGGATTTATAAACCTTATCAGGGCCAAATCCAGCAAAAGTGGCATAAATGGTATTGCCGTTCAGATCGTGAGGGTCAACTTCAAACCATGTGGACACGCCCCCTCCTGAAAGGCTGGTGAGGCTAAAAGAAGGCGTACCTGAGTCCAGGTTGGTGCTCCTATGCACCTGGCCGTTGGAAGTCCCTGCAAAACCAGAAGAGGCGTCGTGGGGATTGAACGCAAGCGCTCGAATGGTGCCAATTGTGCCTGTGGCGTCTGTCCAGCTCACTGCTGGCTGCGAGCGCAGATTCTCAGTATAGAAGACATTGTCGGTTCCCAACATCATGCGGTCCCCGTTTTGATGCTCGATGGTGAATGGGGTGATGAAGGATGAGCCTGTTGTGTTGGGAAGGGAAAGCGTTCCGGTGCCGGAGCCCGTGTTGGAGGATCCGTAAATGCCCGCAAAGGGAGTGGCGCCATAGACAAAGTTCGGCTGTTGCTGATCCCAAGAGCAGTAGCCGCCGTCGCCGCCAAACCATTGCCACCAGTTCACTCGATCTTCGCCAAAGTACATGTGGGTGCCGTTGTCTTGGGTGCCGCCGATAATCATTTCCTCGGTAGGATGAATATCGAATCCGTAGTATTGGGTAATGTTCAGGTTATTGTTCAGCGATACGAACTTGTCGCCGCCGTCGGTGCTCTTGAAGATGCCGCCGTCACAGGTGATCCAAAGGGTCATGGAATCGGTTGGGTGGAATGCAATATTGTGAATGTCGGCATGCACATATCCATCCAGTTGACCGCCATTTGGGTTCCATACGGTGATCTGGTTGATAGTGGCCCCTGCATCGGTGGTTCTGGACACGTCTACAGCGCCCAGATAAACTCTATCCGAATCATCCGGAGCCACGCCTACCATGAGGTCATACCAGCCCTGGCGGGGAATATAGTTTGCATTCGATGGTGTTTTGGCAAAGGCGTTACCGCCAGCAGTAGAACGCCAAAGGCCAAGAGTAACACTGCTTGATGAGTTATCTGCAACCGATACATAGATTACGCCGTCATTGGCGATATCCAATTCCATTCTGCCGAGGTTTGAGGCTGCAGGGAGTCCTTCGGCAGCGCCGAGTTGGGTCCAGGATGCACCGGAATTTTCACTTCGCATAACAAACGAGGCTGTGCCGCCTCCAAAGTGAACCGCGTAAAGAA
>JBNKOV010000174.1:0-8917 GCA_050294955.1 Holophagae bacterium | reverse complement strand
ATGCCTTCGTGAATCCAGAAATCGCCCCAATCCGCCACAGACACCTTGTTGCCCCACCATTCGTGACCCATTTCATGGAAAAGCAGGAAATCGTAGCCGTCTTCAATTTTGAAATGATTGCCGTAGGAGTTTACGGTCTGGTGCTCCATGTCCAAATACGCGGTATGCACAAATTTGAATGGCTCAAAGGGGTACTCTCCAAAATGGTCGCTGTAGAAGTTTAGATATTCCAGGGCCATATCCATTAGATCGTTTTTCTTGGTCTCGTAATCCCGATCATCATCTGGCAGGCGATCTGCTTTCTGATATTCTTTAAGTACGTAAAATTCAACAGGAACGGTTTTGCTGCTGCGTTTTAAGGTTCTCGTGAGTTTTTCAAAATCGCCCAGGTTCACCGAAACATTGTAGGTGCTAATTGGGTACTCAGTTTTCCAGTAAAAGGTCCGCCAGCCGGGTTCCGCCGGAGTGACCTTCTCCAAGAACCCGTTGGCGACACAGTACAAGGGTTCGGGCGCGGTAATGACCAATCTCAGAAATTCTATTTTGTCTGAGGGGTGTTCCTTGCAGGGGTACCATACTTTTGCGCCCGTGCCCTGGCAGGAAACACCTACCCAGTGCGCGCCGCTGTCGGTTTTGCTCCAATTGAACCCTCCGTCCCAGGGAGGACGGGCGGCTTCCAGGGGAGATCCGCTATAGGAAATTCGCAAAGCCACCCTGCCGTTGGCCTTTTTCCCCAGCTTCACCAGCAGTTTATTGTTTTCATGCTTGAAGCTCAGTTCCTTGCCGTCTTTTTTGACCATGCTCACCTTCAATTGATCAATGAGATCCAATTCGATGAGATCGTGGTCCGAGACTTCTAAACTCAAATCGGCGTGACCCGCAATGAATTTTCGTTCGGGGTCGATGGTCAAAACCAGATTCATGTTTTTGACATCGAAAGCGGCCTGATTTGCGGAGATGGGGCCTCCAGAAGCCTGAAAATCAGCGGCAAGGAACATGAAAAGGAATGTTAGCATGGTATAGTTGCTCCAAAAAGGATTATGGGGAAGACCAATTTTCGATGACTTCCACAAATCTGGATAGGAATTTGTTGGTCTGGTAGGCGTCCAGGGCGCGATGGTCTATGCTAAGCGTTACGTAGCACATGGGTTTTATTACGGTTGCGTCTTGACCATCTATGTCAACCACCATGATGCGTTTCTGCATCTTGCCAACGCCCAGGATGGCGGATTGGGGCTGGTTGATGATGATGGGCGCCGCGATGAGGCTGCCGCTTACGCCGTGGTTTGAAATGGTGAAGGTTCCGTTTTGCACGTTGGCGGGAACCAGGCTGCCAGTCCTGGCCCGTTCGGTCAACTCTCCTAGGTTTTGGGCGATGCCGAATAAATTGAGCTGCTGCGCTCTGTGAATGACGGGCACCACCAATCCTTTGTCTTCCAAGGCTGTGCCCACGCCGATGTTTATGTCTTCAAAAATTTCCAAGCCCTGTTCGTGGAAGCGGCTGTTTACCTCTGGGACGGCTTCACAAGCCGCTACGGACGCGGCTACGAAATAGGCGGTGTAGGTGAGGTTCACGCCTTTTGCCGCAAACGCGGGTTTCTGTTTTTTGCGATCCGCCATGATGGCGGACATGTCCATCTCGAAAATAGAGGTGACATGGGGCGCTACATGGAGCAGGCTCTGAACCATATGATCGGCGATGCGGCGGCGCATGGTGTCGTGGGGAACCATGCGGCCCGGAATGGCGCCGGTTGTTGGAACGGCTTTAGGCGCGGGTTTAGGAACTGGCCTGGGTTTGGCCAGGTACTGTTGCACATCCTGATAGGTGATGCGGCCGCCTTTTCCGGTGCCCTTGATCTGTGACCGGTCCAAGCCGTGTTGGCTGAACAGTCTACGTACAGATGGGCTTAGCAGGTGAGAGCAATCTCCGTCTGAGGTCCGCTGTGGAGTTTGCGTTTGCACTATTGTAGGTTCAGGGTTTTGGGACTGCTCGGGTTTGATCTGTGCGGTTTGGCTGTCGCCCACCAGAATGCGACCCAGAATGTCGCCAGGCGCCACTTCTTCGCCTTCTTCTTTCAGGATGGCTTCAAGAACGCCGCTTATGGGCGCGGCGACTTCGGTGTTCACTTTATCCGTTTCCAGTTCCACTACGGGCTCATCCGCAGTTACCTTATCTCCTGGCTTTTTCATCCAGGTTCCAATGGTGGAAACCGTGCCTTCCTGTTGGCCTTCGGGCAATATGATGTCGATCTTTTCTGTCATGGTCTCTTCCTCAGCACGCCATTAATTCTGTCATTTTCTCCGCAATCCGTTCCACTGAAGGAACAACGGCGTTGAGGAGGCCGGGGTTATGGGGGTTTGGCACGTCGGGCATGGTTAAGCGTTCAATGGGCGCATCGAGATCCCAAAAAGCGTCTTTGGCCAGGACAGCGGAGATTTCTGCGCCAAATCCCGCTGTAACATTGTCTTCGTGAACGATGAGACAACGTCTGGTGCGTCTGACAGAGGCCAATACAGCTTCCTTGTCCCAGGGCATGATGGTGCGTAAGTCTAGAATGTCCATGTCCTTCCCGGTTTTTTCCGCTGCCTTTTCACAGCGTTCCACCATGGCGCCCCAGGTGACCACGGTCATGGCGTCTCCCGAGGTGGTTTTTCTGGCGACCCCAAAGGGCAGCATGAAGGCGTCTCCGGGATAGGGACGCCGGGCGCCCGGGCCATCCAGCAGTGATCGGTGTTCGAAGAAAATAGTAGGGTTGTTGCTGCGCATGGCGGCGCGCAGCAGGCCCACGGCGTCCTCGGCATTGGAGGGGAACGCCACCTGCCAGCCAAGTCCATGAGCCCAAACCACTTCTTTACACTCGCTATGCCAGGGGTCGCCACATTTAAAGAAACCGCCCGGCACGCGAATGACCATGGGGGCTGCGAAACGATTGTTGGTGCGCCACCGTATGGTGCCGCAGTCGTTTATCTGTTCAGTTGCCGGATCGGCGTATTTGCGGAACTGAATTTCGGGAACCGGCATTAAACCCGCGTAGGCCATGCCAACGGATCGACCAATGATGCCTTCTTCCGAGAGGCTGGTGTCGAAAACACGACCTTCTCCAAAGGCCTCGTGCAGGCCAAGCGTTGCAGCGTGGACGCCCCCTTTTGGGCCAACGTCCTCCCCAAACACCAAGAGTCTCTGGTTGGTCTCCAGCTCGTGTTCGAGAGTTCGGCGAATGGCAGTCACCATATTGATCCGGGGCCCTTCCGGCTTGGGTTCTGCGCTGGTTTCCGGGAAGTCGCAACCCTCAGGGGCCAGGCCTCCCTTGACCTGGATTTCGGGTTCCCCCGCCTCGTTTGTTTCACAAAAGACATGGCGCTTAATGGTAGATGGGTCGGGGTGAGGCCTGGCAAGGGCTCGTTCCGCCGCTTCGGCAACATCTCTGCCAACCGCCTCCTCGAGATCCTGCCATTCCTGTTCGGACATGAAGCCTGAAACGAGATAGTCCCGCAACTTGGGAAGGGGGTCTCTTGCTTTTTCCTGCGCTACAAATTCCGGGCTCTTATAGGCTTGGGTATCTTGACCGGAGTGGCCGGAAAGTCTGGGGACGGTGAGGCGAACCAGCGCCGGACCATTCTCATCGCGAACGTATTTCACTGCATTTGAAAGGATTTCCGCTGCTTCACTGGGCTCGCTGCCATCGCCGTTATAAAGTTTGAGATTCTGGAAGGAAGCAAGGTTTTTGGTGATATCGCCGCCGGGCGTCTGCTTCAGGGAAGGAACCGAGATGCCATAGCCGTTGTCCTCAATATAAAACAGCATGGGCAATTTGAGGGTGGTCGCCATGGTGAGCGCAGCCCAGAACCCATTGGTGGCTACCGAACCGTCTCCACCCAAGACACAGCCAATTGCGCCCTTCCAGGAGGTTTCCTTCAAGACATCTCGTCTGTAGGTGATGGCCTGAGCCCAGCCTGCGACAGGCGTGTACTGAGAACCCACGCTGCCGCTCATGGGCAACATAATGGCCCCTTTGGTCTCCGGCAGGTTACACACAACGCCAATATCGCGACCATCGCTGTACCCGCCGGACCGCATAAGCGGACCCGCCAGCCCGTCTTCCACATCCAAACCCAGAGAAAGAAGCAGGGGTCTGGATCGGTAGTAGCCGCTGGCCGCATCATTGGGATGGGTGAGCAGCGAGCCGAGCAGAATTTGGGCCATATCGTGGCCTCGGGCGGAGAACTGGTAGAGCACTTTTCGCTCGGGAAGGAATTGGGTTTCTTCAAGGTCGTCCATGGCGCGGGATGTCATTAACAGCCGGGCGACCTGTTTCCAATCAAAATCTGAATGGACGGAACCATCGCCCTGGGACGAATGAGAAACAGCATCTGGGTACATTCTTCCTACCTTTCAATCTTATCTTTAAAAAAGAGGGAAACATCGGGCCTTTCCGGCCCCATTTCCCAACCCCACTATCGGGAGAGCGTCGAAGCGCCGTTTATTATAACCAACCATGCCCCGATCACGTCAAAAAGTTATGGGAAGAGCGGGTGGGTGTCAAAAAACTGCCAGGGGCTGGTTTTTGAAGGTGCTGACATTTTAAAATGTTTATTTTAAGCTACTTTCTCTACAAATGTTAAAAATTTAGGGATTTTTTCAAGTGTAAACAGCTGTCCAAAAAACGCCAACTGAAAAAAAGCTCGTTTTGCAATAGTTCAATCGCCTGATTTTAAGAGGCTTGGTTAAATATAGCGGGATGTCTAAAAGGGTTTTAGCGTCAAATGAATTTGACAATGGTTTTTGGCGTCCATTTTCTTTAAAAATAAGCTCATTATTTTCTGGGATATAGGTGGGTTCTCCCAAGGGCAGTTTGGCACGGGTATTGAATTGACAACTGGGTAGGAGGCCCGGCGGATGCGGGCGTTGAGAAATGAGCCGGGAGAAATTAAATTGGCGATTTTAAATATAGACCCGATGGTTGATTGCGTGTTTAAGGCCCTTTTGGGCCGAATAGAGAATGAGGATTTGCTGGTTCATTTTCTGAATGCGGTTTTGGAT
Source organism: Holophagae bacterium (assembly GCA_050294955.1). Lineage (GTDB taxonomy): Bacteria > Acidobacteriota > Holophagae > Acanthopleuribacterales > Acanthopleuribacteraceae > JBNKOV01. The sequence goes on along the minus strand of JBNKOV010000174.1, from coordinate 3,876 downwards.
TTGCGGGAGGGGTCGCGCATCAGGGAAGCGACCGTACTGAACCCATTTAATGAGAAAGAGTTTTTAAATTCCAAGCTCACGGTGGTGGATATCAAGGCCACGGATGAGTTGGGCCGTACTTTTCAATTGGAGGCGCAATGTGGCAGCGCGGGGTATTTGAACGACCGAATGGTGTTTGCATGGGCGCAGACCCACTGCCGATCTCTGTCAAGCGGTGAAGGTTACCTGAATTTAAGACCGACGATCGCGATATGGGTTCTGAGAGACGCGATACTGGAGGAGGCGAAGACGTCCCATCTCGCCTTCGAAATCTACGACGCGAAGAATAATGTTGTTTTAAGCAACCACCTGGCCATTCACGTGTTGCAGTTGACAAATTTTGAAGAAACGTGTATATTGGAGACAGATAAGGCTCGATGGATGAACCTGTTCAAGAATGGCCAATTTTTGGATGGCGATCATCTGCCAGCGGGAATGGACACCCCAATTTTTCGCAAGGCGGTAAAGGTGATGGGTAGATTCTCACAAGAGGAATTGGAGCAGGATTTATACGAACGAAGGCGGTTGGCGGAGCTCTGGCATCGCCAGTTGGAAGCTGACCGTGAGCAGGCACATGCCTCCATTCATGAGCTTAAGGAGCAATTGGCGGCAAATAACAAAGTCATGGCTGACAAAGGGGCGACTATAAAAAGAGATCTGGCTGAATGAGACGCGATTATAGAACTAGAGCGTCAATGCCGTCCGGCCTTCACGAGTGGCCTGCGTGAATTTGACTTTGAAAGAAACAGGCGGCCTATGGGTAAAATGAGGAGAAAAGTCTGGGCGACTGGCCCGCTGCCCTGGCGTCTGCAATCAAACCCAGTCGGACTTCTTGCTCTTCCGGTTCCCAGTCATCCCTTTTGCTCCTGCCATCCATGTGGAATGACCGGAACCGATTTCCACAAATATATTTGGAATGACCGGAGCCGATTTCCACAAATATATTTCCTCAAAATGTATGGATCGTTACTTTTATATTTCAGGGGAAATGCTATGCTAATAGGTGGGGGGCAAGTTGGTGGAGTCGTTGTCAGCTTCATTTACTTGTAAAGGTCGAAGCCCAGGCTTTCTCCGAACGTCGTTGCGCTCGTTCCATATTTATTTCTCTCATGAATAAAGAGCGCCCGCCTCCAGCGGAGTTTTTTCGAAAAAAGCTTTTAATACTGGTAGAGGATGTATTCGAATTATCGGGTTCATATGAGCCGTGGCTTGCCTATGGGCATCCCACTATTCAGGTCCGCCAATGCGAATATCTGGCATGAGGAGTATCCATGAGTTTAGAAATGACGACAGGGCGTTCTGTGAATCAAGATGATAATCATCTTGGGATTCACCATCTTTTTGAGAAGAGAGCGAATCATAGCCCCATAAGTGTCGCATTGATAGATGGCGGGAAACGTTGGACCTATACTCAATTGGATCATCAGGCCAATAGATTGGCCCATTTCCTGATCGCACAGGGGTTGAAGCCTGAAGATACGGTAGGCGTGTGTTTGCCCCGCCACTCCGAAATGGTTATCGCCCTGCTTGCCGTTTTGAAGGCTGGCGGCGCCTATGTTCCTCTCGATCCGGCCTACCCCGCCCAACGATTGCAGTTCATGTTGGAAGATGCTTCCGTGTCTCTCCTTCTCACCCAGGAGGCCATTCTGCCTTCAATGGGGGATATCTCAAATGACGTATCCATCCATTTTCTGGAGTCGGATTTCAAATCGGGCGTTTGGGGTCATGTCCAGGGGATGACAACGGAGAAGCCTGATACGCCGCATCACCTGGATCAGAGGGCCTATCTCATCTACACGTCCGGATCAACCGGGCTTCCAAAAGGCGTGACGGTAAGCCATGCCTGCGTGAACGCGCTTATTAACTGGGCTCGCGCCTATTTTGCCAAAGACCAGATGGCGGGCGTGCTGGCTTCTACTTCTATTTGTTTCGATCTTTCGGTTTTCGAAATTTTCGCCACTTTGGATCGGGGCGGCGCTGTAATTCTTGTGGATAATTTATTGGCGTTTCCGAATGCACCTGCTCGCCATAAGGTTACGATGATCAACACGGTGCCGTCCGCCATGGGTGCGCTTTTGAGCTCCCATGAATTGCCGCCATCGGTGAAGGTGGTGAATCTGGCGGGCGAACCCTTTCAACAGAATCTAATTACCCGAATCTATGATTGTGGAAGCATTGAAGCGGTCCACAACCTCTACGGCCCTTCGGAGGACACCACCTATTCCACGGCTGCGCTGCTTGACGCTGATCCCGAGGCCACGCCTCATATTGGTCGTTGTCTGCCCGGCTCTTACGGTTTTGTTGTGGATGAAAGCGGGGAGCTGGTCGCGTCGGGCCAGCCTGGTGAACTGTTGTTGGGGGGTGAAGGTCTCACTCGCTGCTATCACAGTCGCCCTGGCCTCACAGCCTCGCGGTATTTGCCCAATCCATTTTCGCAATTTCCAGGAGATCGGCTCTACCGCACGGGCGATCTGGTTCGGGAGCGGGAAGATGGCAACCTGCTGTTTTTGGGACGCTTGGATCATCAGGTCAAGCTGCGGGGCTTTCGGATAGAGTTGGGCGAAATAGAATCGGTTCTAACCAGTTTTTCAGCTGTGGATCGAGCTTTGGTCACCGTTCGCGGGAATGGAAGCGACGAAAAACAACTGGTGGCCTACCTTCAAATCGAAGGTGGCGAGCGCCCCGAAGAGTCGGATCTTCAAGCATATGCAAGCGAAAAACTTACGGCTTACATGGTTCCATCTCGGTTTTTGATGATGGATCAATTTCCCATGACGCCAAATGGGAAGATTGATCGCAACGCTCTAGACGCCATGCCGCTGCCGGAGTTAAGGACTGCCTATGAAGAGCCTCAAGGCGAGGTGGAAACCCAGCTCGCCGGAATTTGGGCCGAAGTGTTGGGTTTGGATCGGGTTGGCCGATCAACCAGTTTTCTGTCATTGGGCGGTCAATCCCTGCTCGCTGCTCGAATTTGCGCTCGCATTCAGGACGAATTCGCAGTTGCGCTTCCCTTTCGATCCCTTTTCCAGCACCCAACGGTGAAAGACCTTGCGTTGGCCCTCGCGTCCTCACCCAAGGCCACATCGCCCATCGAAGCGTTGCCCAGAGATCAGACCTCGTCTTTTCCCCTCTCGTTCGCCCAGCAACGCATGCTCCTTGCGGAAAACCTGTCGCCAGGAGACCCGGTTTACCATGTGCCTATGGCTTTCAGCTTAAAAGGCACGGTGAATGGGGAGGCGCTTGATCAAGCCCTATCCGCAATGGAGCGCCGTCACGAGAGCCTGAGAACCGTCTTTTCATCCGCCCAGGACAAAACGGTCCAGACCATTCTGCCTCCTGCGGGTCTGAAGGTCTTCCACACCCAACTTGAGGATGGCGCTTTTGAAGACGCGATGGCTCTGGCTTCTCGCCTGGCTTCAAAGCCTTTCAGTCTTGAAAAGGGTCCGCTCCTTCGCATGGACCTGATCAGCTGGTCGCCAGAGGATCACCTTTTGCTCGCCGTAATGCATCACGTGATTTCCGATGATTGGTCCATCGTGGTCTTCTTCAAGGAGTTGTGGCGTTATTACGATCAAATTTGCAAGGGTTTGGACGTGGCCGAGGCAGCGCCAACCGTTCAATACGCCGATTATGCCGTTTGGCAACGCCAACATCTCGCGGGCAGCGTGATGGAAGATCTCGTTCAATTCTGGACATCCAGTCTTTCCGGGGCGCGGCCCATTCTGGAGTTGCCAACAGACAAGCCAAGACCGAGTGTGCGAACCAACCGCGGCGCGGCCTGGCCCATGAGTTTCAGCAAGTCGCTCTCTCAAAACGTTCACCAGGTCGCCATGAAGT
>JBNKOV010000173.1:0-9004 GCA_050294955.1 Holophagae bacterium | reverse complement strand
AATCCTGGTAGTGGCTACCGATGTTGCCCGCTCAGCGGCCCGTTACACTTATGCGGAACCATCTCAAGCAGTGGGCGCTGTGGCCATGTTGGTCAGCGATCAACCCGACATTCTTGAAATAGACCTGGGCGCCAATGGCCTTTGCGGGTATGAAGTGATGGATACATGCAGGCCCCAGCCAGAAATTGAACTGGGCAACGCAGACATTTCTCTGCTCTCCTACATGGATTGTCTGGACAAAGCTTTTGCCGCCTATGTGGACAGAGTGGAAGGCGCCGATTTTATGGAGACCTTTCAGTACCTCGCGTTCCACACCCCATTTGCCGGCATGGTGAAAGGCGCTCATCGTAAAATGATGCGCAAGCTCTATCGAGCGAACAAAAATGTCATTGAAGCAGATTTCATGCAACGAGTCGGTCCCTCCTTGACCTATTGCCAGGAAGTGGGCAATGTTTACTCCGCCACACTATATGCCGCTCTGTGCGGCGTGATCGACAATGCGGATCTGGCCAGTCCCAAACGACTGGGACTTTTCTCCTATGGATCGGGCTGCTCTTCTGAATTTTTCAGCGGCATCCTTACAGCCGGATCTCGCCAGAAACTAGCCGCCATGAACATCAAGCAGCATCTGGCCAACCGGCACCAACTAAACATGGAAGAATACGACCGAATGATGGACACCAATGCGGAATGGCTGTTTGGCCTGAAAGACAAGGAAACCGACATTTCCAATTATGCCGACATTTACGCAAAACAGATGGAAGGGCGCGGGCTTCTCATGTTGAGACGAATCAAAGACTATCACCGAGAATATGAGTGGAGCTAAGACCCAGGAGGCGGGCATGAACAAAGCGGTACACCTTACCGTGCAAGGATCCATCGGCATTGTTGAAATGGCTGACCGGGAAAGCAAGAACACTTTTTCCGACCCCATAAAATACGGACTTCTGGAAACCTTTGAAGAAATAGGCAAAAACCACGATATTAAAGTCGTGGTCATCCATGGCTACGACCCTTACTTTAGCTGTGGCGGCACTCAAGACGAACTGATCGGCATATTTGAAGGGCGGCTCACCTTTACCAATCTAAACTTCTATGACATTCTTCTGCGTTGTGAAGTGCCAGTTGTAGCCGCGATGAACGGCCACGCTGTTGGGGGCGGGCTGGTGCTCGGCTCCTATGCGGATGTGATTGTAATGGGCGAGGAATCTGTTTATTGCACCAATTTCATGAAATACGGCTTTACGCCGGGCATGGGCGCTACCTTCATCATTCCCCATAAATTCGGAACAGCCCTTGGTTCCGAAATGTTGATGACAGCAGAGAACTATTATGGCAGGGTCCTCAAAGAACGAGGCGCGCCATTTCACATTGTTAAAAAGGCCCAAGTTATGGATGTGGCCATGCGTCAGGCAAAAATCCTGGCTGACAAACCCAGGCTCTCGTTAAAAATCCTCAAGGACCAACTAACCCAAGGGATCAAGGCTGTTTTGCCTCAATACATTGACCAGGAACTGGCAATGCACGAGCAGAGCTTCACCCAACCAGAGGTGCGTGCTCGAATCGACAAACTCTTTGGTCGCTAAATCGATCACAGAAAAAATCGGGGCGTCGCCCAAACTGAAAAAACCTGCGTTGGGCGTGAACCGCAACGCAGGTTTTTCATTTTAAGGATGAATCGGCTAGAACCGATCAACCATTATTTTACGCGAGGCTTCTGTTTGAAGTCGATCGTAGTTTCAGAAGCGAAAACAACACGGATGTTGCCGCCGCCAGTGATGTTCTGACCGATCAGAGTCTGCTCTTGTACGCCTTTCACGTCGGCATACTGACCAGTTCCGCCGATAATTGCGCGGTAACCAGTTGCAGCAGGAGTTCCGATTTCGAAACCGTGGGTGATGAGCATGTCAGAACCCAGAGTTTCCATAGCCATCTCATAAGTTTGCGCAGTAGAAGCAGTCAGGCGACCAGCGGGAGTGTCGTGTGTGACACCACCCCAACCCTGACATGTCCACATGCCAATGAGCAGTTCAGGGAATTCAGGACTCCCGTCTTCGTTGATGCCTTCACCAAAAGTGATGGTTCCGGCAGGATAGATGTAACCACGCAGAATGAACGAACCAAAGCCAGTTGCAGACGCAGTCGTGGGGTTAATGCAAACATCAACCGCCAGCACTTCTTTGCGTGCTGTAAACCCGTCACCGGCAAAAATTAAACCGGCTGCGAGCAGCATGGTCAACATTACTGAAATTTTCTTCATTGAATCCCTCCCATATAATTTGACACAAACGCCAACGCATAAATCGTACCACAAATTGGCAATTTGCAACTAGAAAATCTATAGGGCAACAGAGAATTCTTGCTCTCGAACCCACCTTTTAGACCCATTTTTGCATGAAAGCCCTCTTTTTCCAAGCAAAGACAACACATTTTCCAAGAATCCAGCCTCGTGCAAACATTGCCCAGATCCATCCCCAAGCCCGGAAATCGAGCCGCTTCTACCCGTGATGGCCCGATTAAACTGGCGGATTTCTTTTTTTTGAAAATTCCTAACTTGAAACCACAGACCAATACTCCGAACACCTGGTCTACTGCCCCCCGAATTAAATAGAACTGCAAGCTTGACCTTCATGTTCGGAGAATAACCAGAATTCCATATCAAAAACGTTAGCCCGTCATCTGTTCTGACACAAGGAAAAGACCGGTGTAAAACAGCATTGAACCCGTCCCATACAGCATTTCCAGATTTTTTTGCGAATAATCACCAGAGAATTTCGTATCAATATGACAGAGTCCATCCATTGAGGGGGTGTGGACCTTTTCCTTCAAAATGGGTAGACTATCTCAAGCGGGCAGGAATCCACATTGACTGTTTTCATTTTAAAAATAACCATTGTTTGCATTGAGACCATTACCGGAGGTATCTCATGAGATTGATTCCGTTCCTATTTATTTGGCTGTTCACGAGCGCGGGTTTTGCCCAGGAAATTGTGGAAAACGGCATGGAGCCAGAGGGCTATGTGTTCAAACTGACAGAAGAAACCCGGTTCGGAACGGATGAGGAGGATGAGGCCAATTTCATCTGGCCCACCCTAAACACCAAAATTTTTCCGGGACCCAACGGGACCATGTACATTTTTGACGGGGATGGCCCACGCGTCCTGGCTTTTGACAAGGACGGCGTGTTCTTGAAACAGATGACGGGACCCGGCAACGGGCCTGGCGAATTGAAATTCCTGCTGAATGTCACCCAGGCTGGAGATGGCTCCCTTTTTGTCATGGACGCCGATATGGCGGCTGGCGCCATTCGTTTGAACCGTTTTAACCCAGACATGTCTTTCGACAAGCAGATTCCACTTAGAGAGTTGGGTTACAGGCCAGCTCTGGGTAATATCTCGCCCGACACCCGCTTCCTTGGAGGCACCTTTGTCAAGGTAGATCTTCCCACCATGACCCAAAAGCTGAAAACCGCCATCGTGGACCTTGATGAGAAAAAGATTGTAAATGAAATAAGCGAAGCGAGCGCGCCACTGCCCGACCAAACCAGAATATCGGATCCGGCCATGTGGGTGGATTACCTCGCCGAACAAATTAAAACCCTATACACTTTTGGCATGGTGGCCTTTGGAGCGGACGGCCTTGCATACGCAGCGGTTTCGGACAAATACGAGATCCAGGTTTATAAGCCCGGAGACCCCAAGCCAATCAGAAAGATCAGCCGTAAATACAAACCCATTCCCTTCGATGATGTAGCTCAAGAAGAGTTTATCGAACATTTTTATTCCAACTTCCCACCGCAAGCTCGAAATCTCATCAGCAAGGAAACCATGAGAAAGGCATTCGCCAAAGCAAACCTCCCTCCAGGCAAAGCGCCAATCATCAACCTCATCCCCATTGAAGGCATAGGTCTGATGGTGATCCATGATGTTGACATGAAGGATCGAGACAACATTGGGGATGTTTTTTCAAAAGACGGTCGCTACCTTTGCCAGGTTAAATTGCCAGACAATGCGCTGTTCGCCTACTCCACGTCAAATCCTACCCCCAGAATGGTATTCAAGGACGGAAAAGCCTACACCATTCTTACCGACGAAAATGGGGATAACCGCGCCGTTCGCTACAGTTACTCACTGACCAAAGATGGAAAACCTTTTGACGGCCCCTAGGGTTTGAAAAATTGGCGGGACCCGAAGGCCCCGCCATTAAAAACAAGAGTAAGAGGAGCACTCTCTACTCTTGGGAGATTGTCAACTTGTTAGGGAAAAGGCGGGACGGGATGGGAGCCCGTCCCTTAAGGACAGAGAGAATAACCTTTAAAATGAGGCGAGGCCGTACCAGCCCCGCCTGCAGAGATGATGTGCAGAGGGATTCTCTACACGGGAGATCGTTAACTAACTTGATTTCTTAAACGGTTTAACGAGACAGATTAAATAAATAATCTCCATATTTTTCGAAATGCTCGCCATCTTGAGATATTTCCAGATAGCAGCGGTACTGACCCACAGGGAATGCTTGACTGTTAAGCGTCACTTCAGCTCGCAAATTTAGCAGTGGTTCAATATGAGTCATCACTATTTTCCCAGCTTCATCTACCAGAGTCATTTTGAAGACGTTCCCATTGGTCACGACATCTCTTTGTATAATGAATTTGGAATGCTTCTCCACATTGACCTCTACGCCAACTTTTCCATTGGCTCTGGTCAAGCTTTCCAGTTCAAAACGAGCCATTTCAGAAGATGTGTTTTTGAGAACAAAAGGCAAGGCCACCAACAGGACCGCGGCAAGAGCCACCACGGCCATATTCCGAGCCGAGGCCAATCGCGCCAATAGTCCCATTTTCACAACTTTGCCAACTTCTTCCGCGGCAACTAACTTCAGGTCTCTTTGAAAAGCTTCAGCCAATTCTAATTGTTCGATACACTCGGGACAACTCATAAAGTGATCGGCGAAACGCTCGCTCTCCTCACTGTTCAACTTGCCCATTACATAACGGTCAATTACTTCATTGGACTCTATATATTCATGGTCTCTCATAGGTCATCCCCCAACAAACGACACGAGTCGTTGTAAACGGTTCGGGAACGCCGAACAACTGTTCAACCGTTCCCGATTAACCCCCCTCACTATAACAAGTGCAAAGAGCTTTTCTATTATCTCAATTAAAATATTATTTTTTTTGACACCACCCGTAAAAGCGAGCCAAACAAAACAGAACAATGCAGTTAGAGTGTTCCTTTATTTACCGGGGCTAACTATCATGAACGATTGAGCGCTTCTAGAAATAAGGCTTTATATCGCTGCTTCGCCCGATGAAGGACCCTGTTAAAGTGCAATGCGGAAAGGTCCAGATCACGACAGATCACGCCTTTATCCTCCTGGGCAATAAAAAACCGGAAGAGAATCGCTCGATCCCGTTCATTGCGAAGCTCGCCGATGGTTTGGCGAACCAAGCTGGCGTGTTCCTGCTTGATGAGTGTATGGAGCTGGCTTTTCTCCGGCAGGGCGACATCCATTTCGTCGATATCGGAAGCTTCATGACGGGACTCTTTACGAAAGTGATCAATTACCACAAAACGAGCCATACTGGAAAGGAAAGCGCCCGCCTTAGAGGGATCACGCAAGTCGCCCTTTCGAATCTTCTCGATGGCGATGCGAAACGTCTCCTGGTAAAGATCGTCCACAACATCTTGAGCCCTGGACTCCCGCCGGAGCACATAATAAACGCCGCGACCGTAGGCACGGATCAGTTCTTCCTCAGCAAACCGGTCTCCGGCGATGATTCTTTTGACCAGTTCGGCGCTGTCGGTTTTGGCTGTTGAGGCCACCTGTCCCTCGCTTACAATAGGAGATCGACACCAGAACAGACTACCATTCAGTTTCGACTCCATCAATTCAATTCTCAATGCAATGGATAGATAAAGCTCACATTTGCGTCATGATCTATCACTCGATCTCCCTCTATTATGGCCGCATCAAGGGTCCTGAGACAAGAGGCAAGTACGCTTACCTGACCCAAGTCGAAACCACTCAAGGGCACAAGCCCGCCAAACGGGCTCTCTTAACCAGATCTTCGATTGCTGCATGGCCTTCCAGACCAAGGTCTCGGGTGAAACCATTGACATAGAGATTCACGTGGGCCTGCATCACTTCTTCATCCATTTCCTGGGCATGTTCTTTCATGAAAGGCAGCGTTTCTTCCTGATGAGACCACCCGTAATCAATACTTTCCTTAAGAGCCCGATCAAAGGCCTCCACCTTGAGTTCAGGCAGATCTTTCCTCGCAACAATGCCACCCAGGGGAATGGGGTGGCCAGACTCGTTTTCCCACCAATCACCCAGATCAATTAAGGACACCAGTTGGTGATCCTGATAAGTAAACCGCGACTCGTGAATTATAAGTCCTGCATCCACCTCTCCAGATGCTACGGCAGGCATGATTTTGTCGAACCGCATTTCCTTCAAATTTACATCGCCGCCAAGCAGGAGCTTTAGTAAAAGCGTCGCAGTAGTGTGCTGCCCAGGAGCGCCAATGGTCAGCCTCTTAAGATCTTGAAGCTCTACAGGCGTGCGAGCGACAATCAAAGGACCGCATCCAAAACCCAAGGCCGAACCACTACGCAGCAATTGGAATCGATCACGAAGCTGCAGATAGGCGTGAAAGCTTACCTTGCAAAAATCGACCTCACTACGAAAGCACAAGTCGTTGAGCTCTGAAATATCGGCAAACTGCACATTCAACGGCTCTTGCCAGGATGTCTTTCCCTGAATCAGACCATAAAAGGCAAATGTATCATTGGGACATGGAGAAATAGCGAGGCTATGCATGGGTGACCTCTTTCAATTGATATAAAGACATGGATCTTTAACTGTAAAAGTTGGGAAGGGGCGGCAACCCCTACCCAAAATAAGAATTAACGGCTCAGATGGCTATTCCACTGAGAAATGCGATCCTTCTGGGCGTCTAGCAATCCTGAAGCATCACCTTCAATCGTGAGCGCCGTCATTTTATCGCCCTGGGCGATGCTATTCACCACATCCTGGTCTTCCTGGCTGCAAACTTCGCCAAATACCGTATGTTTGCCATCCAGCCAAGGCGTGGGGACATGGGTAATAAAGAATTGAGACCCATTGGTGCCAGGTCCTGCATTGGCCATGGATAGAATGCCAGGTTTGTCGTGACGCAGTTCAGGCGTGCATTCATCCTCAAAGCGGTAACCCGGACCACCTGTTCCACTTCCCAAGGGACAGCCGCCCTGAATCATAAAGTCGGGAATGACTCTGTGAAAATTCAGACCGTTATAGTACTTTTTCTGGATAAGATTCACAAAGTTAGCCACGGTAACCGGCGCTTTTTCCGGAAACAGACGAACATTAATCTCCCCTTTTGTAGTGGTAAATATAACCTTCAATTCACTCATTGTTTCTCCTTGAGCGCATCTCTCTCCGTTATTTGTTAGGAGGCAGGTTGCTGAATGCGCTTTTTTTTCATAGCCCCTATCTTAGCGTGAACGGCGGCTCATGGCTACCCAAAAACGCTGTTTTCCCTGTCTATAACCCACAAAAATCATGAAGACCGCACATGCCAGAGATCCATTTTCCGGAAACAGAAAAAAAATGCGAGCCCCGGTTCGGTTTTTTTTCGATGGAAAAACAGCAATAAAACCTTTAAAACCTCGTACAAAGACAATGCAGCCTTAAAACCGCGCTCCAACCCTAAAACCAAGGGGGCCAACAGACTGTTGCACTAAATTCTAAACTGCTGTAAAGTTAGAGCTTGATCTCCTAAGCCGGATCAACGGTTCACTGGATGGGAGAAGATCTCATGTGATAGTCACCGGACATTTCAAGTCCAACACCCATCAGGGAGGCCCTTTTTTATTGAAATCATTCTCTAGAACAACTAAGAACGACTAGGCTTAGATGATAGGCTGTGCTATGATTTGGAAGAATGGAGGCATGTTTAATGCGGAAAAAAATCCTACTAGTAGAAGACGAACCGAAAATAAGAGAAGGTATCTACGACGCCCTCAGCTTTCAGGGTTTTGAAGTATTGGCGGCAGAACGTGGCGACGAAGCCCTTTCCAAAGCCATCATGCTGAACCCCGATCTCATCATCTTAGACATTATGCTGCCCAAATTGAGCGGCCTTGACGTTTGCAAAAACTTGCGAGAAAACGGCATCAAAGCACCCATTATCTTCCTAACAGCCAAGGGTCGGGAAAGCGACCGGGTTGAAGGCTTGGAAAAAGGCGCTGACGATTATATGACCAAGCCATTCTCCATCAAAGAGCTTATTGCTCGTGTCAATGCCCATCTGCGTCGCATGGACCTGGACAAGGTCGAAGTTCTGAATCATGGGAAACGCAGCGGACCCATGCGCATCAAAAATCTCACCATCGATTTCGAAGCGCGCTCCTGTTGGTCAAATGAAAAACGCCTGCACCTTTCTGAAAAAGAGTTTCTCATCCTTAAATTTCTCATCGAGAATATGGGCAAAGTAGTGGACCGGGAAACCCTGCTTCGCGAGGTATGGGGCTACAAAGATCTCCAACTCGAAACCAGAACTGTTGACGTAACTATCGGCAAGATGCGCCAGAAGATTGAAACCAATCCTTCACGTCCCGAAATTGTTCTCACTCGGCACGGCAAGGGATACATCATCGAAAAAGGCGTTTAACCCTATCGTTTTTAGAGTGGCGCGACCTCTCAGGCCGCGCCCAGATCATCTCATTCTTATATTTCAACTTCATTTGCTAAAATCAGGAATCTTCCAAACTACCGGCACAACTTTTTTTCAGACCCGGGTCAGCCCATGCCAATTGCCTTTCATTAATTCCTGAACACAAAGTCAGCAGTGACTAGAAGTCTTAATCATCTCGGGGACCTCCATTGGGTCCCCTTGCCTGATTAATATAAATATTGCCGTGATTTAGTCCAATGAGCCATGGCCTTCAGAGGCGGCCTCCTCAGGCGTGATTTCTCCAGTCTCCAGCTTATCCAGCAT
>JBNKOV010000172.1:0-9057 GCA_050294955.1 Holophagae bacterium | reverse complement strand
TATTGTCCAAAGGGTTCTGTCCGCTCGGGGTATTGACCATGCCCGCAGAGGCTCTATTTTCGGGGGATTTCTGAAGATTCTGCCGTTTTTCATCTTTGTGGCGCCTGGGATTATCGCAGCAGCTTTGGTGAAAACCGGTCAACTTGAGATCGCCAGAGCCGATCATGCGCTTCCCGTGATGATTCGCTCTCTATTGCCCATCGGCGTGAGAGGCCTTGTCATGGCAGGGTTCCTGGCTGCTCTCATGAGTTCACTGGCCGCCGTCTTCAACAGTTGCTCCACCCTGATCACCTGGGATATCTACCGTAAGCTGAAACCACAAGCGTCAGAACGTCAACTGGTTTTGGTCGGGAAATTCGCCACGCTTATTCTGGTTGGATTTGGCCTGCTGTGGATCCCGTTTATGAAGTATATATCCGGACAGCTCTACGTCTACCTGCAGAGCGTACAAGCCTATATATCTCCGCCCATTGCCGCGGTTTTCCTTCTGGGCGTCTGTTGGAAGCGCGTGAATAGCGCAGGGGCCATAGCCTCCCTGGCTACTGGCTTCGTTTTGGGGGCTTTACGGCTTGGATTGGAGTTGGGAAAGAACTCGCTGGATGGCGCGCTTTTCTGGTATGCCGATATCAACTTCCTTCATTTCGCTATTCTCCTGTTCGTCATATGCACAGTGGTCCTGATTGCCGTTAGTCTTTTGCAACCTGCTGAATCGGACGAGAAGCTGGCGGGTTTAACCTTCGCGGCTGCGGGCGGCGGCGAAGCAAAGGACATGCTGAAATCCGATCCGGCCTGGAGACGGCGGGATATCTGGCTGACCCTACTGCTGATAGCATGTGTTTGCGCAGTGTGGCTGGCATTCAGATAGTTCCCAATTAAATAGGGCCTGCCTCTCAAGGGCAGGCCCATATCTCAAATAACCCAATAGCTTTCCGCTAAATGGTCTGGGGCACCGATGGGAAGTAGAGGGAAAAACAACTCCCCATGCCAGGACCCTCGCTTTCAACTTCAATTCGGCCCTTCATTTCTTCCATGGCTTTGGCGCATGAAGCCAACCCAAACCCGTGCCCATCTTTTTTAGTTGTAAAGCCATGGCTGAAAATACGGTCCATAATGTCTGGCCCCATGCCGATTCCCTGGTCGATAATACGACAGAAAATAGCCCCTTCTTCGCTCTCGCCGGTCTCTAAAATGAGGATGCGTTCCTCGCGAGACAGGTCCACCATGGCCTCTATGCCATTTTTTATGATGTTAATGAAGACATGGATGAGCTTGGCCCGTTGGGCGCGGATGGGCCTGCCTGTCTGGAAATTGCGTGTCACCACAACGCCCATGCGATTAATGGCGTCTTGCTGGGTTCCCAGGGCTTCCTCAATAACCTGAATAAGGTCTTGAGTTTCAGATGAGCCCATTTTAGCAAGCATCTGCTGCGTCTCGATAATGTCTCGCATGGTGTTGGTCATACTGGCCACCTTGCGAACCTCGGCGCTAAGCAATTTCCCTTCCTTGGCCAGCTCGTCTCCCAAACGAAGAAAGAACTGGGGCAGGATCTTGCCCTTGGGATGATTGGTGAAAAAATCCGCGAGATTCTCCATGTGCTCTTCCAATAACTGATTGGCCATCAGGAATTGGGTGATCTTCGACTTCTCAAGCTTGGTTTCCATAAGAGAGGCCGATACGTTCACGCTATTGAGCACATTGCCAATATTGTGCAGCACCGAGTTGGCAATGTCCGCTTTGCCCGCCGCTTTTTCAAAATGGTCCCGCTCCGATTCCAGTCGCGCTTTTTCCGCAAACAGTGCAATCACAGTGGCTACCACCGAAAGAGCCGGGAAGTCCCAGTCTGAAAAAGAGCGCTGGTCTCGGTTCACCACCTCCAAAACACCCACCAGTTCAGAGCCCAGAATAATAGGCGCGGCCATGAGATCGGTGGTTTCATAATCGGTTTTGGAGTCCACAATGTCGCTGAACCTGGCGTCCTCCCGGGCATTGGTTAAAATGACCGGCTTGCGGTGTTCCGCTACCCAGCCGGCAATCCCCGTACCCATAGGCACTTCCATGCCGGGCAGCTTTTGGGCCACGCCCTCGTTTCGCGAGTGAATGGCTGCAAAGGTTAGGGCTGTATGTTCCTTGTTTATCAATAGGATGGCCGAACCGTCCGCTTCAAATAAATTACTTGCATGGACCAGAATCTCTCGGGCTACCTCTTCCATTTCGAACTTTCCCAGGATACGGTCCGCAAACGTCTGAAAAAACTGAGGTAGGCCAAACTCCATCGGCGCTTCGCCATCTTCGTCCCATATATGCATGCACACCTTCTTCAAGGTTGCGTTACTGGTGGATTTTGGCAAATGATAATAACCATCCCCACCGCCCATGCCCATGATAATAACCTGCTTCTTCAGGATGGGGTCAAGATCCTCCGGTGGGTAATGTTCGCTTTTCAAAAAATGAGCGGGAGAGGCCTCTAAATAAGTCCGGCACTCCTCCCAATCGTTGATCTCATTAAAATCTTTTAAAATTAGATGCATAAGAATGGGTCCTTTGCGGATTCCCGCTATGGGGTCCTATCCGTACATTCCAGAATCGAAATCCGGTCAGGTCCTTTATAAACATGAGGTTGGCGCTACTTTATCTAACACGGGAGCGATACAAAAACGCCTTTTCTATATTATCGGCTTTCGGCACGAATTCTACAGACGGAATTTACCCCATCCAACTCGTGAGCCGCAATGAATTCGTTGAGTTTGTGTGCTACAATTGTTCGTGCTCCTTTTTTGGTTCGCCAGATATCTTCCCTTCGGTTTTGGATTTTCTCGTGTTTGACAGGGCTTGTGAAATGGATTAAATTGTAAGGGTAATGCGACGCAGTATTCATCTGAATTTTTTAGTCCTCGCTACTCTATTATCTGGGAGGCTTCATGCAATCGTCAACTGAGGAAACCACAGGTGTTCGGTCCATTCTTGTCATTGATGACGATGACCAGTTTCGCGGCTATTTGCGGGAGTTGCTGGAAAGCAAGGGCTTTTTGGTTCATGAAGCCGAAAACGGCGAGTTGGGCGTTTCCGCTTATGAACAATTTGGACCCGATCTGGTGCTCACCGACATTATCATGCCGGAAAAAGAAGGGTTGGAGTTAATCAAGGAGCTAAAGCGCCTCGACCCCTGTGCTCGGATTATCGCCATGACGGGAGGCGGGAACTACGGGTTTTGCAATAACTACGTTCAGTTGGCCAAGATTCTGGGAGCCATAACCACTCTGGTGAAACCCTTCCAGGCAGAGGTGCTTTTTAAAACCATTCAGGAAATGGAAGTGGTTTAGCGCCAATCTTTGCGGCATTCGGGCCTCAAAAAGAGACCCGATTGTTTCATACGCCTCAATCTAGAGAGAAGTGAGAGCGTTGTTTCATATACTTGGCAGGCGTCATAGAGGAAATAGCATGTTTAAATACCTGCTGTTCCTGTTGGTTGGCCAGCTCCAGCAAAATCGTAAACTTGTCAAAGCTCTTGACCTTGCCGATGATCTTCTTGCCGTTTGTAAAAAACACAGCCAGAATAGTGCGATCCCGCCGTGCATTATTAAGAAACTCTTCTTGAATGTTAATTGTCTTTTCAGCCATGCTTCGACCTCGTTCCAATAATCAGTATCGCCCCTGAGATCTTAACATTAATTGAACGTGAATAGGCAGGTTTCCATGCCCTTGATAAACTTTTTTCGCTTAAAGCCATGCTGACGCCGCAAAAGATTGACGGATTAGAGTCCATTCCCCCATTTGTGGCGAGTCCTATTCGTCAGGCCTTTATGGGTTTTACACATCCACCCTGGCATTCCCTCTTGAAAAAGGTTTTAATACACTATCAGCAGGCGGTTCTCCTCGTGAATGGCCCTACACATCCAATTATTGAGGCGTGGCGATGTTTAATTCCAAAGATCTGAAGCAGATAAAAGATAGAGGCTCTGATCCCGAGCGCGTGGAAGCCTGGCTGGGAATCTTTAAAAACGGTGTTGCGCCTGCCCAATTGGATCGGGCCTGCGCTATTGGAGACGGCATTGTTCGTCTAAACGACGTTGAACAAAAGACCCATATCGACACCTATGAAGAAGCCCGCAGGATGGGTCGATTCCAAAAAATGGTTCCCGCATCTGGCGCTGCAACCCGCATGTTCAAATCGCTTTATGCTGCTGAATCAGACCTTTCACAGGGCCGAGAGAATCCAGACGCGGCCCAATTCTTGGAGAACCTGCCTCATTTCGCCTTTTTCGATCATCTGAAAGCCGCATTAAAAGACAGCGGCCAGGATTTGGACCAATTACAGGCCCAGGGTTTGGCCCTGCCAATTATAAAAACGCTTTTGGAAAAAGACGGCCTTAATTATGGCCAATTGCCCAAGGGCCTGCTGGCCTTCCACAAATACCCCGATGAAATCCGAACGCCAGCGCAGGAACAGCTCCACGAGGCCATCGCCCACATTGCCGACGATCAGGGCCGTGTACGGATCCATTTCACCGTATCGCCCGAACATATGCAGGCCTTCAAAGTCCATCTCGCCCAGGCCAGTCAGGAGCGCTCGGAAATCCAATGGGACATCACCTACAGCGTGCAAAAACCGGGAACCGACACCCTAGCAGTGAACCCGGACCATACTCCTTTCCGTCTGGAATCAGGCGAATTACTCTTTCGGCCGGGCGGTCACGGCGCACTCATTGAAAACCTCAACGACCTGCAGGCAGACCTCGTTTTCCTAAAAAACATCGACAACGTAACGCCAGACAGGCTCAGAGCGCCCACCATTCACTACAAAAAAGCCCTGGGCGGATACCTCATACAACTGCAAAACCAGGTGTTCAACCATTTGGAATGGCTTGAGCAAAACCCATTAACCCCTGCAAAGCGAGATGAAATCCTTCATTTCATTCAAACCGCCCTGGGTTTTCAACCCCACAACATTGAGTCCGATCTGGATACCGCTCGGACCTGGCTGTTCAATCTCTTAAACAGACCCTTGCGGGTATGTGGCATGGTGAAAAACGAAGGCGAGCCGGGCGGCGGCCCCTATTGGGTCCGCGACCATTACGGCGTATCTCTGCAAATCGTAGAAACCTCCCAAATGGACCTCGCCAATCCCCACCAGAAAAACCTGGTCGCCAACGCCACCCACTTCAATCCCGTAGACCTCGTCTGCGCCGTCCGAGACTACAAGGGAAAACCCTTCAACCTCACCGCCTACACAGATCCCAATTCCTGCTTCATTTCCCAGAAATCTTTGAACTCCAAGCCACTCCTAGCATTGGAGTTGCCAGGACTTTGGAATGGCGCCATGGCGAGATGGAACACAGGTTTTGTAGAAACCCCGCTCAGCACATTCAGCCCCGTAAAAACCGTTTTCGACCTGCTGCGCGATCAACACCGGGCCTGAACCCCAAACCAACAGCGCCATCCACATATTTCCCTGGACCTTTCCCCTCAGGATTGCTATGGTAAAACCTGAGCTGAGCGGTAAAGGACCACCATTGCGCCAACATCCGGGCGATGACGCAAAATAACGCGTTAGGCCAAATCAGCACCCAAAACCCGGAACCCAACGGCGCAATAAAGTCCAAAAAAAATCGTTCATGCCTCAAATCAACGGCACGCAAACAGTTAGGGAGATTGGTAATGAAAAGAATAGGGCAGTGGCTCATCCTGGTCATGTTACCTTGTTGTATTCTTCTGGGTCAGGAAAAAGAACTATCCGGAACAGACCGACCGGGCATTGGCGACGGGGCCAGCATCATGGAGACCGGAGGCTGGCAGGTAGAACTGGGAACCACCTTAACCGACATCGAAGACGTCCGCGAACAGACCTTTGGAGAAATGGTGTTTCGCTATGGCCTGAATAGCCGTTTTGAATTGCGCGTTCTCGCCAACTCGTTCGTAACCACCAGTTACGACAATGGCGTGGATGACGATGGCGTCCAGGACGCCGCTTTGGGCTTCAAGTATAACTTCTTCGAAACCAACCTGACTGCGCTCACCTTCATCGGCGGCGTGTCTCTGCCCACAGGAAGCGATGGTTACGGATCCGACGACCCAGAAGCCAGCGGCGCCCTGTCCTGGTCATGGGAAGTAAACGACGGCTTCTCTCACAGCGCCTACATTGCCTATGACGACGGCGACAACCCTCAGACCACTTTCAGCACATCGGTTGGTTGGGGCGAAACCATTGGTTACTCAGTAGGGTACGGCGTATTCATGCCGGATCAGGGCAGCGACGCTCATTTTCTTGAAGCCAATGTCGTATTTCCCATAAACCCCAGAAACCAGATCGACGTCAACGCGGGCGTGGGCTTGAACAGCAGCAATTCCGGGTACTTCGCGGGCGTGGGTTACGCCTACAGATTCTAAGCCTTGCGGTGAGCGCGGTTCGGTGATAAGGTAATCTGTTTTTTGAAGATTTTAGTGAAAAGGAGCCCATCATGGAAACCATCAACCTGACAAAGGAAGGCCGAATCGCCATCGTAGAGATCAGCCGACCCAAGGCGTTAAACGCCCTGAATAAGCAGGTTTTTGACGAATTAGCACAGGTCCTGGCCGAGTTGAAAAGCGACGACGAAACCGGCGCGCTCATCATCACAGGCAGCGGTGAAAAGGCTTTTGTCGCGGGCGCCGACATCAAAGAACTCGCAACCCTGGACGCCTTAACCGCCAGAACCTTGTCAAGCCGCGGCCAGGCCGTGTTCCGCACCATAGAAACCTTCCCCAAGCCGGTCATCGCCGCCGTCAACGGCTTTGCATTGGGCGGCGGTTGCGAACTCGCTCTATCCTGTCATATGAGAGTAGCTTCCACAAACGCCAGAATGGGATTGCCCGAAGTGGGCCTGGGCCTTATCCCCGGATATGGCGGCACCCAACGGCTGGCCCGCTTAATTGGGAAAGGCGTCGCCATGGAGTTAACCCTCACAGGCGGCATGATTAAAGCCGACCGCGCCCTGGCCGTTGGCCTGGTGAACCATGTGGTAGAGCCAACGGAACTCCTAGACAAATGTCGGGAAATCGCAGGCGCCATCCTCGAGAAAGCGCCCCTGGCCGTTCGCTTCGCATTAGAAGCCATCACCCATGGACTTGACCTGGCCGAGGAAGAAGGCGAACGCATGGAGGCCAACCTCTTTGGACTGGCTGCAGGCACCCAAGACGCAACCGAAGGCCTAAACGCCTTCATAGAAAAGCGAAAGGCCCAATTCAAGGGCTGCTAAGGATTGTGGGCGGCATGTCCGCCCCTTTCAAAGGGATCAAAAGGAGGCATTGTGAAGACTTTGGACTGGTATTTCGATTTCATCTCACCATTCGCCTACTTGCAATCGGAAAAGCTGGACGCCTTCCCAGACGACGTAGAAATTCGCTGCATTCCCATCCTTTTTGCAGGCCTGTTAAACCACTGGGAACACAAAGGACCGGCTGAAATCCCACCCAAAAGAGTCTTCACCTATCAACACGTACTTTGGCTAAGCAGAGGAGAGGGCATACCATTGCATTTCCCGCCGGGTCATCCCTTCAACCCATTAAAAGCCTTGCGACTCGCCGTAGCCTGCGGCGCAAGCCAGGAAGCCGTGCAGACCATCTTCCGCCACATATGGAGAATGGGCAGATTACCCGAAGACGGATTACAGGAACTCGGTGAATCACTGGGACTTGAAGACGCTGAACAGGCCATCAGCGCCCCAGAGGTAAAAGCACAATTAAAAGAGAACACCGAAAAGGCCGCCCTGGCAGGCGTCTTTGGCGTCCCCACCTTTGTCATAGAGAACCGACTCCTTTGGGGCAATGACGCAACCGATATGGTGTTAGACTATCTCAGGGACCCACCCTATTCCAAGACCCGGAAATGCAGCGCGTGAGCCAGCTCCCGCGACTCATATCCAGAATTTGAACCTGGAGCCAGCCCATGAAATCCCGCTTGGTCAGTGATCTCTCCGAAGACGACATCATCCAACAATTTTTTGAGCCCATAACCCCCGGTCTGGACGACGACGTTGCTCGGGTCATGCTTTCGGGTGATCGGGAACTCCTGGTAAGCACCGATTCTTTGCAAGAAGACATCCACTTTTTACGGAGATGCCCGGCCCGACTGGTGGGAGAAAAATCCGTAAGAGTAAATGCTTCAGACATCGTGGCCAGCGGCGGTCATCCCCGTTGGATAACCCTGGCCATCAGCCTGCCCCCCATGTTGGAGCTTAGCTGGCTGCGAGACTTCGCTGACGGTGTCCGCGATGGATTGGCCCACACCGAAACAACCCTCATAGGAGGCGACACCACCCGTTCCATCCAGCACATCTCCATAAGCATCACTGCTTTTGGGACCGTGCCCAGAGGCGCCAGCATCTCCCGATCAGGAGCCCGTGTGGGAGACGTATTAGCCGTAACCGGTCACGTAGGCGAAGCCTTATTGGGATTGGATATCATCTTGGGCAAACGTCAAATGGAGCGAACTCAGGCTCATGCCTGGATCATACGCCATTTCGAGCCACCCTTCCGCAGAGATTTCTCAGCAGCAGTCGCAACTCGGGCCACATCCATGATGGACCTGTCAGACGGGTTGGCCCAAGACCTTCCAAGGCTCTGTGCTGCATCCGGCGTACAGGCCGAAGTAGACCTGGCCAGGTTGCCCCTTTCCCCAGAAGCCCGCCACGCCGGACTCACGGCAGAGGAGGCTTTCGGCGCTGGCGAAGACTACGAATTGTTGTTCACCGTGCCATCCAACAATTTTTCCGAAATAGAACGCATCGGAGAGAATTTAGGGGTGAAAGTGACCCCCATCGGCCGAATCCTGGATGGATCAGGGCTGCGCATCCTCAACGGCGGAAAGCTGGCAAGCCCAACCATACAAACCTGGAAACATTTCAGCTAAATAGGACCCAGAAGGCCCTGTCACAATAAAGACCAGTTTTATTAAAGGGCGAAGCTGCGAGTTTCCAAAGCATCGACCGGGGAAAAACCGGAAGGAGTCTTTTACAAGAAATAAGACTACAGTTTATTGCATATTATGTGTGTCTATGCAGTGTTGTTGATGGTTTAAAGTCG
>JBNKOV010000171.1:0-9096 GCA_050294955.1 Holophagae bacterium | reverse complement strand
ATTCATGAATTTCGATTTCCGAAGCAAGGGCTTCCTTATGAATGGCGCGAAAGTGAGCGTTTCGTTTTTCCAGGTATTCCTGGCGGGCCGCTTTTGGAACGACATATTGTTCTCGACCGTCCTCAGCGTCAACAAGGGTCAGGGCGTGGTCAAAAGAAAAGTCCCGTTCCGCCGGGTCGCTTATCTGGAATACCAGCACATCATGGCGTCTCGCGCGTATGGACTTGAGATGCTCGATCATCTCATCTGCGGGATGAAGGAGATCTGAAATAAGGATCACCATGCCCCTGGGCTTTAAGATATTTCCCAAAAACTTCAATGCGCCTGGCGTATCGGTGCCCTCCGCCGGGAGCAGGTTGGCCAGGGTTGAGAAGATCTTCCTAAAATGACGAGCATGGTTGCCGGGAGGCATGTGAAACAAAAGCTCGTGGTGATAGGCAAAAAAGCCAACCCCATCGCCTTGTTTTTTTAATAGAAGCGCGAGGGCTGCACAGAGCATGCGCGCATAGGCGAACTTTGTGACACCTTGCGATCCGAAATCCATTGATCCACTGCAATCCAATAAGATAGAGCAGCGCATGCCGCTCTCTTCACGAAATTGTTTCACATGAAGTCGGTCGGTGCGACCAAACAACTTCCAATCGATTAGACGCAGATCATCGCCTTGACCATAGGATCTGTATTGGGAGAACTCCACAGAACTGCCAGTATTGGGGCCGCGATGAACCCCATTCAAAAAACCTTCCACAACCATACGGGCCTGTAGTTCCAGGTCTGAAACGCTATTCAACTGATTAGGGTCTATAAAGTTGAGATTCGCTTTCATCTGGCAAATCCTTAACTGAGATCGGATTTGGGTTCAGGTATGGTTTCTAATAATTTAGCAATCACGTCTTCAACACCGATTTGTTCCGCATCTGCTTGAAAATTAGTGAGGATGCGATGTCGGAGGGTAGGACGGGCCACAGCTTTGATGTCCTCGCATGAAACATGTAGGCGACCTTTAAGAAGCGCTCGGGCCTTTCCGCCTAAAATCATATATTGGGAGGCTCGGGCTCCAGCGCCCCAACTTACCCACTTCCTAATGAATTCTGGCGCTTCACTGCGATTGGGCCGACTGGCTTGAACCAGCTTCACAGCGTATCTTGCAATGGGTTCTGCCACGGGCACCATACGAACCAATCTTGCGAAGGACGTCATGTCTTCCGCTGAAAAAATGTTCTCAACTACCGCCTTCGCCCCGGAGGTTGTGCGCATAGCTACCTGCAGTTCTTCATCTTCATTGAGGTAATCTATGAATATCTTAAACATGAACCGGTCTAACTGAGCTTCCGGCAAGGGATAGGTTCCTTCAAGTTCAATGGGGTTTTGGGTGGCGAATACGTAGAACGGGCTGGCTAAAGGGAAAAGGCGGCCTCCGACGGTGACCTGTTTTTCTTCCATTGCCTCCAACAACGCCGCCTGGGTTTTGGGAGGCGTTCGGTTGATTTCATCCGCCAGTAGCACATTGGTGAAAATAGGACCCTGAATAAAACGCAATTCTCGATGTCCGGTGCTTCGATCTTCGTCTATTATCTCGGTTCCCGTGACATCCGAAGGCATGAGGTCTGGGGTGAATTGAATCCGCTTGAATTGTAAGTCCACAATTTGGGAAAGCGTTCGAATTAATAGTGTTTTGGCAAGTCCAGGCGCTCCTGAGATGAGACAATGACCACCGGAAAACAAAACTATCATAAGCTCTTCGATCACTTGATCCTGGCCAATGATCACCTTGCGAATTTCTTTTAAGAGCTGGTCCCTGCCTGATCGCAAGCGTTCTAAAGAGTTCCTTTGCTCCGCTGTAACTTCAACTTGTTCTTTCCATGAACCGACCATTCCGGCGGCCTCCTTACGTATCTTTTTTGATTTTAATGCGTCATGGCGTAAACCACAATGTTGATGCCCAGAGGGTAGGCTCCTGCGACTGAAAAGATCCGAAAATATTCATAATTTTCGCCTTCTCGCTCCCATCCGTCTCCAAGGTCCGTGTTAAAGGTCATGACCACCATCAAGCGGCCTTCTGGAGAAAAAATACCGCGACAACGGGCCTCAAGGCCTGGCCGATCACTGGTTGAGCCGTGGCGCTCAAATGCCCATAAACTGGGAATCTGAGGGACATGATCCAGGTTGAATACTGCGTGAAAAATTTGATGGTCTAATGGAATATCGATAATGGGCCAGACCGTTTCATCGGGAAAGACCTTGCGAATCTGCATTTCCCAATTGGCCCATTCCATGGGACCCCAGAAGTCATCCACATGCAACAAGCCGCCCCTGTCAAGGTAATCTCGCAACCGAATGGCTTCATCTGGCCTCAGGTCCAGATATCCCGGTTCCACCAGGTAGACATAGGGATAATCAAAGATCCTGTCATCATCCAGGTCTACCACAACATGAACAATGCGCCCTTCGCTATCACGGTTTACATTGATGGTGGTCAGCTCTTCAAGGCGCAGGGAAAAGTTGTAGTCCGATTCCGGGTAGTCCGTCTTCCAGCGTCGGTTTCTATAGCCGTTGTAGCGTACGCGAGCAAATGTAAAGCGAATTCCTGCATAATCAGGCTGACCCATATCCCAGGGATTCAAGACAGGCGCATCGTAATAATACTGACTGAAAGCCCATGGTGTTCCAAAGATGAAGCTTAGTATGATAATCGACTTCATTGGCTCTCTCCTGCCTGACTTAGAAGTCGTTTTTGGGCTTCCCAGGAATATGGGGCCTCATCGAGCAGGCGCAAGGTTTCATTCCTTGCTTTCTTGCGGTTGCCCTGCTCCAAAAGCAGGTCTATTTTGTTCAATCGATAGAAATGGGCGTCTTGGGGGTCAAGGGCCAGCAGTCGATCAATCAATTTGAGCGCTGCTTTGCCGTCTGTTGGCCTCAGCGCTCTGAACAGGCGCCGATTCATGGGGACGTCAAAAGGATCAACTGCAAGGGCTTTTTCGGCAATTTTTCGAAGGCCTGCCCAATCTTTGGCGTCTTCATGGTATTTGGCTAGCGCTACAAAGGCAGGGAAGTTGGTGGGGTCCAATTCCACAGTTTGTTCCAGAATGGCTTCCCGTTCCTTATCCCGGCCCATTTTCTCATAAACAACGGCCAGGCGATTCAGAGGACCGTCTTCTCCAAAATATTCGGGGAAAAGTTCGTGGGCTTGTTTGAATTCCTTCTCCGCTTTTTCCCAATTTTCTTTTTCTATTGCGGTTTCCCCTCGTTTCAGGGCGTCGATGAAGGGAGAAACGGTAAACATTTCAGCATCGACCTTCCCGCTTTTTATATCGTCAAAAGACGGCGCTTTTGGCAGATTTTCCAAGGCCTTGACCCGTTGGTCCATATAGGCGGAGAATGCCTGGTTTAATTCTTTTTCACCAATTCCAGCAGCTTGAACCAGGGCGTCTTCGGTTCCTTCTTTTCTTCTTATGAGATCCAAAGCTTCAACAAGACTTTCAAAGCCAAAGGCGTTCACATAATACCGCACAAATTCTCCGGAAGCGAAGTAACCAAACATGAGGTGGGCGCCACTGGGCGCTTTGGTGAATAGAGCCTCAAAATCACGCAGTTTTGGAATGCCGTCTTCATCTACAATTCCCTTGTATTGGGCATCCAGACGATTTCCCCAGGAAGGGTCGCGTCTGGTTTCTTCAAATACGGAAATACCTTCTGAAAGCCAGCGGGACATTCGATTATTGGTTTTCTGTAAAGTGATGACATGCACAAATTCGTGCCATAAGGTGGCCTTCCAGTTCATGGCCCATTTATCACGGGCCGATGGGGAGTCCATGGTAATCAACTGGCCAAAACAAATGCCCAGATGCCCTACATTGCCGGGCAAACCAACCGAGCGCACCATAAAGTCGTCGTGGTTGTCGAAAATCTGCAACATGACGGGAGCCTGAAGGTTCAGCCTATATTCTTTCTCGTATCGTTGCGCGGCTTCCTGTATTAAAGCCAGGGCTTCATTTCCCCAAATGGGGATCTCTGGTTTTGGCATTTTCAAGACAAATGGTCCAGATTCCACCTTCTCGAATTCCGCCAAAACGTCCATGAGTTCCAACATATTGAAAACCTGGACATTATATCTGTCATTTTCAAAACAGATCGCCAGTTGTCGCCTACCTTCTTCATCCTTGCCAAGCCTCAACAGATCGAATGCCATAAGGGCTCTTGCTTCATTGTCGTCTGGATTGAGTTGAATCGCCCGGGTTTGAAACGCCAAGCCCTCTTTGAATCGGTAATGTCGGGAGGCAATTCGTCCCGTAATCCTAAAAATGATTGAGGCAGTGGGGTTGATCATCATGGCCTGTTCGTGAATCTTTTCCATGGCGTTGTCGCGATCCAATAGAAAATAGGCGGCAGATTTCAAACCTAGAAATTGTAAGTTGTTTTCGTTTATAGCAAGGATCTCGTCTATATCTGCGAGGGCCTCTTCCGGTAGGTTCTCGTCCAGTTTTCTTTCAACCTCAATGGCTCGCGCTTCCGGATGGACCGGGTTGATGACGCGAATGCGCTCAAGGATTTCTTCCAATCTGGGATCCCAAGATTTCCAGTAGCACCCCGCCAATCCTACCAGAGCTTGTACATTGTCTTCCTCTATGTCCAAGACTTTCTGGAAATATTCTGCAGAAAGCGCATAATCAAACTTTCTCAAGGCTAGTCCGCCTGCGGCGAGGTAGCGTTGAAGATGGTCCGGTTCCTTTTCCCGAGGCATGAAGGAAAGTATGGTTTGAAACAGGTTTCTGGGATTAGCGCCTAAATATTCTCTGATTCGTTGCAGGGCGAGGTCGTTGCTGGTGTCATCTTCATATCGGGTGGCGCGTTTGAAGCGGTCGTCCATTTCCTTCAGAATTTTTTTCGCTTTTCTGTCTCTGCCAGAATAAAAATAGAATTCCGCGAGTTGAAGCGTGTTCTCGGGTGTTGGCCTCCGCTGATGCAGCCACTCCAGCTCCGTGACAGCCTCAAAAATTCGTCCTGTGGCAAACCAGAGTTGGCAGCGATCCTGGATCCAACTGATGGGCACTCCGTCGATACTGCGTTGAATTTCATAGTCCAGTTTTTCCAGCGCTTTCACATACTCGCCCTTTCGCCACAAATCCAAGTAGGCGCGAGTCGCGGCGTCGGGTTCAAAGCTCTGAGAAAAAACAGGTAGACAGGCAACCAGAAGAAGAAAACCCTTGAGGGAAACTCGCCCTGTCTCTGCCACGTTCATTGCGCCTCTCTCTCGCCCCTCGGCGGTTCAGCAAAATGCTTACTTGCTTCTACGCGTCATGCTAGTCAAAAGTTAACGCACCGGAGCCCATCCGTCCAGATTTTTTTTGAATATTAGAAAATTTCAGACTCGGCAACCCTCCATGGCGTATCATGTATACAAGGCCTGGGCGTCCTGAACAGGTTAACCGGCTATTTGTCGTGGCTGTTCCAACCGATGAACAAAACCAGGAGGCTTGATGTTGGAAGGCGCTTTAAAATCCATTCTTGTCCTTATCCTTTTTCTCTCTTCGTTGGTCTGCCTTGGCGACGAAGAGGCGGAAGCGTTTAAACAATTTCGGTTGAAGAAGAATCAAGCGATTCCTGGAAAGTTCACCTTTGTGAGGGTTCGTTATGATAGT
Organism: Holophagae bacterium; assembly: GCA_050294955.1. Taxonomy (GTDB): domain Bacteria; phylum Acidobacteriota; class Holophagae; order Acanthopleuribacterales; family Acanthopleuribacteraceae; genus JBNKOV01. The sequence continues at coordinate 3,457 of JBNKOV010000171.1, read as the reverse complement.
GTGGGCGGCTATGGAGAGAGCTGGTACTCCTTCGCTGGTAGAGATTGGGAACGCTGGGAAACCGATTATCCAGAGGCAGATGAGAATTTCATTTTTCGTCTTGCTGAACTTACAACCATCAAGCCCAATCCAAGAGCCATTGTTCGAAAGCTGACGGACGAAGATCTTTCCGAATTTCCCTTTATTTACATGTGCGATGTGGGTTGGATGCGTCTGAATGATGATGAAATAAAAAACCTGCGAAAGTATTTGCTGCAGGGCGGGTTTTTGTGGGTTGACGATTTTTGGGGCTATGCAGAGTGGGAAAGTCTCGAAACCGCAATGAATCAGGTATTTCCCGAACTTTCCTGGCGAGATATACCGACAGATCACCCCATCATGAATATGGTTTTTCCTCTCAAGGAGTGTCCTCAAGTGCCAGCGCGAATCTTTGCGGTTCAGGGTTATAAAACTGAACCAGTCTGGATTCATAAATCTGGAGGTTTGGAAACCGCCCATTTTCGAGGTTGGTTCGACAAGGAGGGGCGTCTCATGGCGGTGGCTACCCACAATACCGATATTGGGGACGGGTTTGAAAGGGAAGGGGAAGGGGAGTGGTACTTTAGAGAGTATTCCACCAAGGCCTATGCGATAGGCATTAATATTGTTGTTTACGCTTTAACCCACTAAGTTTTTGTTAGATTCTTATTTTTACTTCTGTATACTTGCCTTCCTCGCTGTGTATTTCCAATTCGCCCTGGTGGCCGCTGACAATGATGTCGTAACTCAAAGAAAGGCCCAGCCCAACATGTCCGTCGCCTGGCTGTTTGGTGGTGAAAAAGGGCTCGAAAATGCGGCTTAGATGGTCTGCTGGGATACCGATTCCGTTATCACGGATTCGGATTTCGGCCTTGCCGCGATTCATTTCTGCGGAAACCAAGATTATGCCGGGTATGGATTCATTCAACTGCTTTTCTTGAATGGCTTCTATGGCGTTGTCCAGAATGTTCAAGAGCGCTCGACTTATCTCGCCGTGGACCAGCATTCGTATGCCCACTTCTTCCCAATCTTCTTCAAATATAATTCCCGGGCCAACAGAGTCATCAATACGGTGGCGTGCGAGTTGGATGCATTGGACAAGTAATTTCTCAACTCGGGCTTCCTGTGGGGCGCCTGGGCTTTCATTGGCGATATCTATCATGCCGTTGACAATTCGGGTCGCTCTTATCCCATGCTCGCTGATTCTGGTAATATTCCGGACCAGTCCGTCGAATCGGCTTTTGATTTCTTTTGAGCTTTCCGGGTCGGCTGTTTGACGAAGCGATTTCACCAACCCTTTGGATTCGTCCAATAATTCCAGGGTAACCTCTGAGAAATTGTTGATGAAGTTAAGAGGGTTGCGCAGTTCATGGGCAATGCCTGCGCTGAGTCGTCCCATAGACGCCAGCTTTTCTTTCATGATAAGCTGATCCCTGTTTCTCAAGATCTCTTCATTTTGCTCCGCCACAACTCTGTAAGCAGATGCATTATCAAGAGCGATAGCGGTATAGGCCGCCAGGGTGCGGATGACGTCTATTGTGTAGGGGGAATAGGCGTTTTTGGTTGGGCTCTGAACCGTAAGTGTTCCTACAATTCGGTCCTTCACAATTAACGGCATGAATATCAGGGTCTCTGTAATAATGCCGATTCGTTCTATCTCGCCTGGTATGAAGTTGTTGATTTCAGATCTTTCGTTTATGAGAATTTCACTGCGGTTTCTTATACACCATGCAGAAAGACTGTTGGGATTGTCTGACGACATGCGAACCCTCTCTTTGTCTTTCCCGTCCTCGAAGATCAGATTGAATTCTATTTCGTGGGTGTCTGGCAGATATTCACCTATGCCAAAATGATAGGCGTCCATGAGTTGACTGACATGGTCATAGACCTTTCTGTAAATCTCATCCACCAGAAGCGTGTTGGTGATTTCTCTGCCTATCTCTCCCAGAATATTCATATTGTGTGTTCGCTGCTCAACAATTTTCTCCAGGTTCCTGTTCACATCCAGAAGCTGAAGATGGGTGCGAACCCTTGCCAATAATTCTCTTTTTGAAATGGGCTTGGTGAGAAAATCGTTGGCCCCGGCAACGAGACCTGTCACCAGATCTTCCACCTGGTTTCTGGCTGTGAGAAAGATAACGGGCAGTTCATGGACCGGTATTTTTTCTCGTAATTTGGTGCAAGCCTCATAACCTGACATGCCTGGCATCATGATGTCCAGGAGGATCAGGTCGAAGGACTCGCCATTATCGATAAGTTCAAGCGCTTCCTTACCACTGGAGACCTGGGTCAAATTGTAATTGTTCAGGGAAAGGTGATCCATGAGGACCTGTCTGTTGATGGGTTCGTCGTCAACAATGAGAATTCTGAATTCCCCATTTGGCGAAAGGCATTCACCCGGCTGGTTTTCGATGGGGGGCGATTGACGCCAATATCTTGTTTTTGAAACGGATACAGCCAGTTTCCCAGCCTTTGTCCCCTCCGGCGCCTGGGGGAGAGTGAAGCGGAATGATGAGCCTTTTCCCGGTCTGGACTTGACCGAAATGGTTCCCCCGTGCAGCTCAACCAGTTTTCGGGTAACCGCCAGGCCCAATCCGGTTCCCCCGTGCAGCCTTGCAGTGGCGCCATCCACCTGCTCGAACGATTCAAAAATACGATCCTGTTTGCTGTAGGGAATGCCAATGCCTGTGTCCTTAACCGTAACTTCCACCATATCCTCTATTTCCAAGGCAGAAACGGTAATAGACCCGGACTCGGTGAACTTGGCGGCATTGCCAACCAGGTTGTGCATGATTTGCAGCAGCCTGTCCTCATCGGCCATGACCGCGGGCAGCCAGGGCGCTATGGCGTTGTTCAATTCCACCTTGCTTTCTGCAACCAGAGGCTGGGAAAGGGTAAGGACCACATCGGTTAAGGTTCTCAGGTCCAATGGCCTTTTTTGAAGATCCAAATTATGGCTCTTCAATTTGGAAAAATCGAGAATATCGTTCACCAGGGAAGTTAATCGACGCCCAGAGGACACGATCATGTTCAGGGAATAGACGCCTTTTTCCGGAAGAGGACCCGCAGCCCCGTCGAGCAGAGCCTCGGCCAGACCAATCATCCCGTTCAAGGGCGTTCTTAATTCATGAGATGTATTGGCCAGGATTTCATCTTTGAGTTTGTCAACCTGGGTCAGGCGCTCTACCATGGACTGTTTATTCGCCAATTTCCTAGCCTGGGAGAGACCATAGGTCAATAGAATCCCAAAAATGATTAAAGCGTATAGGGAATAAGCCCACCATGTTTTCCAGGGTGGAGGCAGCACCTTTATTTGTAGACTCTTACTCTCCGTTGCCCAGATGCCATCTGCGTTTGACGCCTCGAATTGGAAGTTGTATTCTCCTGCCGGCAGGTTTGTGTAATTGGCTGCGCCCTCATTGGTTGCAATCCACTGATC
>JBNKOV010000170.1:0-9098 GCA_050294955.1 Holophagae bacterium | reverse complement strand
TGTGGCCTTTATTCAGGAACTCCTTGCTGGTGTGCGCAGAGCGCCCAGGTTGACCTACCGGGAAGAACGTCCGGGTCGAAGTCCTAAAAAGATTGAAAAAAGGTCTTCGCCTGCCGAAACGTCACCTTCCCAAACCTCAGAAAGAAAGGCTTCAAAGCGGTCTGAAGGGCTAAGCGCAAAAAACATAGGCGTCTGTCCAGCCTGTAAGAGGGGTACCATTATTCAGGGAAATAGAGCCTATGGTTGTACCCATTACAACAAGGGGTGCAGATTCCTGGTGAACAAGGAAATCTCGGGGAAAAAGCTGACCCTGAAACAGGTTAGCGATCTGATCTCAAAAGGAAAAACGTCCAAGTTGACCTTCAAAGACCAGGATGGCAACCCTTTCACAGCCAATCTTGCCCTGGATCCACAAAAAGGTCTGTCGTTTGAAACTGTGGCTAAAAAAGAGAAAACCCCTCAAGAAAAGAAGCCTTTGATCTGCCCCAAATGCCGTCAGGGTCACATTATTGAAGGGAAAGCGGCTCATGGTTGCAACCGTTTCAGGCAGGGGTGCCATTTCGTTGTTTCTAAGGAAATCTCAGGTAAGAAAATCTCCTCAGCTCAATTGAAGGCTCTGGTCGAAAAAGGTAAGACCCGTTTGATCAAGGGTTTCATGAACGCCAACGGGGAAAAATTCGACGCGAAACTGATGTTGGACGAAAATGGACGCATTGCTTTTGAGACATAGGAGATGACGATTAACCTAAAGTCGCTGGCAAGGCTTGATTTATTCGGACCAATATAAATTCAATTCGAGTGGATTCTAGCACAGAGTCGCCAAAGGTTGCGTCCAAAACCCGCGCCATGGGCTTGTCTTCCTCTGCTGTGAATCACATGGGTTTTTGTAGAAGAAATAGTCTTTCTCCAAATCGTTCCAGTGTGACAGCCCTTCCTTCCCTTTCGGCCATACGGGCACCAGAAAGCCCTTTGACGCCAATACCCTGACTGAGCTGGGTTGCAAAGAGAAAAGGCTGCCCCAATCGAAATTCAGGAATGGACATGTATAGGTTTTTATCGGTTTGCCAGGTATCAAAAAAGATGTTTCGTTGAATAGCATCCCGTGTTTGTGTCTTTAAGCTGTCATCGGCTCGTGTGCTCAGTGCAAGCCCTAGAAAAAAGATGGGGAAAACAAATCTAAACAGCTTCATGAAACCTACTGAAATATGGCGCTGTGATTGTCTTAGACAGATCGAGCCCTTAATTAAAACGAAGAAAACGGCCTTGGGCTTTCTTTGAATGACCGATATTGAAGGTTTCTGTCATGGTTAAGCGAATTTTAAAACCACGCATTCGATGCTTGCATTATACGAGTTATTGCGGCAAGATAATTTGAATCGTAACGCGTTCGGCTTTTTTCTCACCCATGAAGTGGGCGGACCCCGTTGCGGGAATGCTTGTTGGGGTTTTGAATGACCGTCAAATTGTATGTTAAACCCGCAGAGGCCGGGGCATTTGATTTTCAATTTAATGAGACCAGCTTGATTATCGGTCGTAGCCGGCAGTCCGATCTTATTGTGGCTGATCGGTTCCTTTCCCGTAAACACGCCAGAATTTATAAAGATGGAGATCAATGGCTATTAGAGGATCTTGGCTCTCAAAACGGCAGCCAATTAGACGGTCGGAAACTGAAGAGCGCGGAACCTCTGTCGCCTGGCTCAAGCATTAGGGTATCAGATAGTTACATTAATGTCGTTTCTCTTGATGGAACTACCGGGGAATCGGAAACGGGTTTTGACAGTATTTTTATCAAGGCGTCTACCTTTTTAGAGGAAAGTGTGGAAGACATTTTAGAGGCTGAATCCGCCTCCAGGCGATACGTGGATCGCTTGAAGTTGTTGAACGAAGTGCATCAGGCCCTCGCAGAGTCCATTTCCAGGGATGGCCTTCTGGAATTGATACTTGAAAAGGTTTTCGCCTATCTGCAGCCTGAAGAGGCAACCATCTTTCTTAAAAAGGACGACAACACTCTTTATTCCGCCGCCACTCGAAGTCTGCCTGGCAGAGTTCACACTTCGTTTCAGTCCAGCCACCTCGCGGAAGAAGTGATTGAAAAAGGTATGGCGGCCCTGGTGCTTGATGTGGATCAAGATGACCGGTTTTCTAATGCACAAAGCATTATCTCTTCAGGAGTTCGCTCTCTAGTGGCTGCTCCGCTGATTGGTTCGGATTCCCCTCCCTTGGGCATGATCGTTATGAGTTCTCGTTGGGCGGTGCGTCAATTTACTGAAGAGGATCTGGCTCTGCTTGTTTCCCTTGCGTGCGTGGCGACTCTTCGATTGCGGAATCTCGCATTGGCGGAGGAAGCTGCCCAACGGCGTCGATTGGAAGAAGAGTTGTCTCTTGCCCGTCGCATCCAAAAGGCGCTGCTTCCAAGCGTCCTGTCCAGTCCTGATAATTATTCAATTTATGCAGAGAATACCCCGTCACGTGGCGTTTCGGGAGATCTCTATAAAATTCAGGAGCGATTGGGTGAAAGTGGCCGGGAGCTTGTTCTTTTTCTTGCGGATGTATCTGGCAAGGGCATGAGCGCTTCTTTGCTGACGGCGTCTTTGGAAGCGCTTTGCGCCGGTCCTATTGAGGATGGCCTTTCCCCTGACCATATCTGTGACAAGTTATCGAAGATGTTGTACAAAAGAACACCCAGGGAGCGTTACGCAACAGCGTTCCTTGCTGTTCTGGAGCCCCAAACGGGCGTTGTTAATTATACAAATGCGGGCCATAATCCTGCGTTCGTGGTTCGAGTAGACAATGAAGTGGAATCTCTTGAATTAACTGGTCTTCCGCTGGGTTTACTCCCTGGAGAAACCTACACATCGGGGCAGATTGCGCTGGCTGCAGGTGATTTATTGGTAATCTACACAGACGGCGTTACTGAGGCTGCAAACAAAGAGAATGAAGAGTATGGAACCAATCGTCTAATGAGACGATGTCTGCTTCATCGACATGAGCCTCTATCTGATCTGGCTGGCGCTATTAAATTTGATCTGGAACGGTTTGCAGGTAAAAACGCTTTTTCAGATGATCGAACCTTGATCCTTTTGAGGCGAGATCGATAAGGTCCCTGTGCGCAATAAACTAGAAGAAACTCTTAGGAGCTGCCTATGCACCCTTTACTACTCGCTCATTCGGAAAACCCCGTTGCACAAATCAGGAAAGCCACGGTATCCGACCCACTGAGGGTTTTGGTCAGTGGTTGTATTGTTGGACAGCTCTGCGGAGTTAACGGAACCGACAACGGCATGGGGGGTTGTCTGGCGGACTTTCTTAATATTCAAACTATTGAGGTCTTCTCTTTTTGTCCAGAGGCGGAAACCCTTGGTGTTCCAAGAACCACGCCTGATATTCACGGAGGGGACGGGTTTGCGGCTCTTCAAGGAGCAGCCAGGGTCTTAGATGAACAAAATCAAGATATTACCGATGAAATGATTTCGGGTGGCATGGCTATGGTTTCATACGCTAAAGCGCGTAGTGTTGAGTTGGCCGTGCTCACGGATATGAGTGGGGCATGTGGCAGTCAAGTCATTTCAGATGGTTCCAGGTTCCTGAAAAATCGGAAATACCAGATAGGCGTCGGTGTGGCCTCGGCTCTACTTCTGAACCATGGGATTCCCATTGTCAGTCAAAGAGATTATCGAACCCTGGGCATCATTAAAAGCTTTCTATGCAATGAGGAATCGTTGACTGTTGGGCTTTTGGATCACCATGAAACTCAGTGGTATCGAGATTATTTCTCTCCTTCCAATTTCCCCTAGTTTGCGCCATCTTAATTTATTGGAACAGGACAAATGTGTTGTGTTCCTGCGTCGCTTCCTTACAAAGCGACGCAGGTCTTTCAATCAAACTACAGACAGGTTGCGTGTTCTCTTGTCACGCCATAAGGGTCGTCACAAATAAATTGCGGATAGCTGAGGCATCCATTGGGATCCAAGGTAAAGTCTGGCGCCGTAAGGCAAACATATGGGCAGGTTCCGCCCATTATCAGGTCACGCGCTTGAGGGCTTAGGCCCGTTACAAAGCTTTTGATTTCAAGATTTTTCAGCTGTAATTTAGCCATTGGTATTCTCCTTCTATTGCTGTTCTGATCTGCTTGCATGGCATCTATTCAGGCCGCAGAGCTGGATCTGTTCTGTAGTTGCAGGCTGTGAATGCCGGAAAAAGAACCGACGCTTATTCTCTCTGAAAGCATGCCTTGAAAGGTATTCTTAGGTAAATACGAAATTTTGATGAGAACTGTTCACAGTTTTGCCGGGTTATTGCAAATTACTTTGAGAGGAGCCTGCCAAAAGAATGTGTTCAGCAATAGGCCTCTGGCTTATAAATCTTTTTCAGCGATCCCATTCCACTTTGTTTCATGAACCCGGATTTGCAAGCTGATTCATGGGAGAAGGCCGTTTGCCTAAATTTGGTAGAAAATGATCTTGTATAGGCGTTGAAATCTGAATCATCAGGAGACAGGAGTTTCCTGAGCTCTAGCCTGTACTAACAATGAAAAACTCCCTTAAGATAACGCAGGAAAATAAAATAAGAACCGGAAGTAAGAGCTTCCGATTCAATAAGCGTTTCAGCCCTAAGGGATGCATGTCTCCGATTTCCAGAAAGGACAAGCCATTCCCCGAGGAGAATGGCTGTGAATCTTTTATTTCTTTGTCGCTGCGTTTAAGCGGTCCAATACTTTCTGGCTAATGTCTGCTTTTTCGGAGGCCATGATCACAACGCCAGTAGCCTTGTTGAGAATAATGTCGTAGGCTTCTTCTTTTTGAATTTCGTCAAAGACGGGCTGTAAAGCAACTTCAATTTCTTTTAATCCCTGGTCTCGGATTCCCTGGGCTTCGGCCTGCTTGTCTTTTCTCATACGGTTGATATCAATTTTGGCATCTTCAAACTGGCGTCTCAGTTCAGCTAATTTTTGTTCTGAAAGCGCGGCCCCGCCAGCCGTGGCCTGTTTTTCAATTTCGGCAGCCTTGTCGTTAAGGGTTTTCAGTTGGCCTTGGGTTTCTTGACGGAAAGCCTTCAACTTTTCTTGGAGCGCTTTTCCCATATCCGACAGCGCAATAACGCCTTCCAAATCAACGACCGCGATTTTCAACTCTTGAGCTGTAGCATTTTGGAAGCTTCCCATCAAGAGGAGGCCCATGAATGCAGCACTCCAAATATGTCTCTTGTTCAACATGATCTCTTACTCCTGACCTGGTGTTTTCAATGTGTTTCGCGGCCTTGTCCGTGTGTCCTTTCTTATGGGTGAACACATGCGTTCATATAAACCTGATCCGAAAAGACGGGCCTTCAGCCTTTCCCACACGGACACTACACTATTCATGCCTATAAAGCAAGCCCAATGCCAAACTTGCACGGTCACTTTATTGAGGTTTAGGAAGGGTTTTTAAGGGTTTTGATTAAAATGGATAAATCTTCCAATAGGCCAATTTGGCGCACAATGTATCCTAAATGGCACAAGGCTCCCGCGGAAGGCGCAATTTTGGCGTATCCTGGTTTTATAGTGTCCTAACTGTTTGCTGGAGGGGGGTTAGCGGGTCATTTCCCACAAGAGATGGCTAATGAAGGGCCGACGTACTTCGCCTGTGGTGACCATGAGTAATTTGGTTATTTTCAAACCAACAGGGTCTGTGAAGAGCAGAATGAGCATCTCCTTTATGAAATCTGTGTCGAGGGTGACGTAATTGTCAGTGCCTACACCTAGTTTCAAACCCTTCTTTTCCCACCAGGAGAAGGGATGATCTTTGTAGTCGTCGAAATAGGAAGTGAGCTTATAATTGGACGATGGCAGGGACATGAGAGATACGTTTTTCTGGATGAGACGGTTGAGAACATCGTGTTGGTAATGTTCTACTTCGGATGCAGTGTGGAACTTGGCTTTTGTGAACAGAGTCTCTTCTTTGGCGCTGAGTCTTTCTCCGTTCAATAATTTTTCTAGCACAGTCTGATCTTCGTTCCAAAGCATATCTGTCAGCTCATTGTATTCCAAACTACCCTTGCGCACAGCTTCGCCGTTCAAGTTCCATTTCAGAATACGCTGATACATGCTGTGGAAATAATAATTGGGGTTCATGCCCAGGCTCAAACCGTGTTCAAGGGCGTCAATATGCCAGATGTTCATGGCGTTGTCCACGGCCTGTATGCCCCTTCTCAGGTTATGCCATGTTTCACCATGATGACTTCGGATTTGGAAACCGTAGTACTGGAGTTTGCGGAACCCGTTCTGCATGTCGTAGAAATGAGATTTGCGGAAAAAATCTCTCTCGTTTCCCACAGTGTCAATTTCCCGCAAGTGAGGTATCAAGCAAGGGTGTTTTTTCAACAATTCTATAATGGTGTTGATTTGGGCCATGACATGGCTTTTCTTGTCCGGGTAGGCAGATGCGTCGAAGAAGTCTGCCTCCTTGCGGAAACAGGGAGAAAGTATAAACTCAAAATTTCCTCCGAGCGCCTGTTGCTCGCTTTTGAACTTTTGAAACCCCTCATAAAGGCCAAGGGCGATGTCCTCAGAGGTCAATTCTGCAGAACCAGGCACCTTCTCGGTCTCATCGCTGGTTGCTCGGGAAAGGGTGAATTTCAAGCGAATATAGCCAACGTTAAAGCGGTTGTAGAGTTCTGTTGCCATGTGATACGCCGCTTCGGCGTGATCTTCTCTGCTCGTGAGAATGAGCTTGGGCAGCATGAGTATTTTGAGGTAACGATCAAACCGTTCTGTTTGTTTTAACCGGATAAGCCGGTCTATGTCCTGGGCGGTGTTGATGGGAAAACTTTCGGGGCCATAGACCATTTCAATTTGTTTTCGAATGGCCTCACCGCCTGGGCCGGCCAGACGTTCTTGCAGTTTAGGCAAAATGAATTCTGCGGATAGGGAGCCGGTTAAATGGCTGTGTTCTTCACGGTAGGGGATTGGGAAGTTTTTAAAAAAGGCATAAAGGGATTTTGAGAAAGGGTGCTCTATTAGTTCGTTAATGCCGGTGCGATTTCCCTGGAAGGCCTTCAACTGATTGTGGAAGTCTTCAATAATCGCACGGAGATCGTTCATGGTTTGAGCGCTGCTGGAGCTGAGCATGAGGTCTAAGGTGTCGTCTAATGTGATCCCGTTGGTTTGGGCTATGATTCGGGTAATATACCGGGTTAATTTTCCCTTTAGAATGTCTTCGTCTAGCATGTCGCCTCCTGGCCATTAAAGGGGTCTTTAACGCATGCTTGCCGGGTCCCTTTAGCTTAATGCAGAATCTTAGATGATGGCTGGCTGGCTGTCAACTAGCGTGTTAATATTATACAGTTAGGAGGTTCTCCATGTTGGATCATTCTCAGGATCGCAGTAGTAGTCAGGAATTTGAAGGCGGAGGAGGGGAGCGCTCCGTGGTGAAAACCATAACTGCTTCCAACACCTCAGATGGCGCCGGGGTTCGGTTGAAACGCAGTCTTGGATCAGCTCAACTACCTGAGCTGGACCCTTTTCTTTTATTAGATGAGTTCAAATCAGACCGGGCAGGAGATTATATCGCTGGCTTCCCGGATCACCCACATCGAGGCTTTGAAACAGTTACCTACATGTTGGCGGGATCCATGCTCCATGAAGACTCCCGAGGAAATAGTGGAACATTGGAGGCGGGCTCAATCCAATGGATGACCGCAGGTCGTGGCATTATCCACTCCGAAATGCCCCAGCAAAAAGATGGCCTCTTGTGGGGTTTCCAAATCTGGGTCAACCTTCCAGCCAAACTTAAGATGTGTGAACCAAGATATCAGGATATTCCTCCGCAAGCAGTACCTGTTTTGGATTCGGGGTTGGGTTTGGTTATTCGGGTTTTGGCCGGCTCCTGTTCCGGGCAGACAGGGCCGGTGAAAGGAATTTCCGTAGACCCCCTTTTCATTGATGTCACCGTACCTCCCCAATCCGGTTTTTCCCAAAGTTTGGAGCCCGATCACTGTGGATTGGTCTATGTTTTTGAGGGGGACGGTGTTTTTGGAAAAAATTCAGCCAGGCTGAGTTCCGGGCAATTGGGGGTTTTGGATCAGGAAGGGTCTGAATTGAAAATAAAAACTGAGGAGGGTTCTGTTCGTTTTCTTCTTCTGGCAGGCAGGCCGCTTGGTGAACCCATTGTCCGGGGCGGACCTTTTGTAATGAATTCCAAAGAGCAGTTGTTGCAGGCTTTTACCGATTTTCGTACCGGGCGGCTCATCTGATTATTTAGTTGAAACCCTTTTTGGATTTTCTAAAATAGGAGGAAATTTTCTAAAAAATTTGGAGCGGAATAAACCTTTTTCTTTACCCCCGCGTTTTATATTGCGACTGAGGACGAGATATAAGGAACAGGAGGCCAAAGAATATGAAAAAGTTTATCTTTGCCATGCTCACCATGCTGCTTGCCCAAGCGGCATTTGCCCAAAACTACTTTCTCAAGTTTGAACTGATTGAGAACGATGACAACGCGCCTACAGAAATTAAGTTAAGTATTCCGTTGGGTCTGTTGGAAGCCATGAAGCCTTCCTTCGACGAAGCCATTGGACACGCTAAGCTTGAAACTCATGGCGTGAATTTGCGAGAAATCTGGGAACAAATCCGAAACGCAGGCCCCAATGAGTATGTGAATATCAACTCGGACGACCAAAACGTTCGGGTTTCTACTACCGAAACCCATATTGTAGTGGATGTGGAAGGCGATGAAAACATTCATCTTACGGTGCCTCTGGCAGTTGTAGAAGCTATTTTTGGCGGGGACAACATTGATTTCGATCAGGTGATTGACGCGCTCGTTGGCATGGCGGGTCAGGATCTTCTTAATATCACAGGCGATGTTACGGCCCGTGCCTGGGTCGAGTAATTCCCGCCCACAAAGCTGTACCAACCTTAATGCGCTGCCTCCCCTTCGGGGTTGGCGGCGTTTTTCCGTTTTGGCATACACCTTGACTCCAACTATTCCACGCTATCAAATATTGTAATAAAACCCTTGATCTCCCCCTATAAATAGACCCCCACAAGCTCTGTGCTCGGGGTGAATGAAGTAATTCTATTTTTTGTGCGCGTCGCCATGTGTCTGCTTCATTCCATTCCC
>JBNKOV010000169.1:0-9109 GCA_050294955.1 Holophagae bacterium | reverse complement strand
CTACCCCAACTTGCTTGGGAATAAAATGCTTGATTTTTGTTGTTGTTGTTGTTGTTGTAGGATTATGAGTCTTTTAGCCTTGATTAAATCCTTTGCATGTCTAGTGGTGGTCCCGTGATCATCATGGATAAGTCTTGATGAGTGTTGTCGCTCAAGCTTTGCTCTTGTTGTCTCCTATGTGCAGGTGAGGAGCTGCTTCCTTTTTTTGGTGATGCCGATGAGAGTTGTCAGTGGGAAGTCCAAACCGATGAGGGTTGGACTCCGTACTAGGATCCTCAGGCTTAGAGCGCCAATGAATGACATTCTCTTTTAGGGCAAGGAGAATGTCCTGATTGTTCAACGCCGCCTCCAGCCATGCCTGAGGCGTATCGCATGCAAGAAATTGGGAAATGGCGAGAGTAGAACTCATAACAACACCTGACTGGCTCCCACACATGAGAGCGATTGAGAAATGGAGGCCCCAGTCGAATATGAGACCTCGATCCTCTTATATCATTCTATGAGGTGAAAGACAAATAAAACCCGAAATGGGCTAACAGTGATAAAAAGCTTTCAAGAAACGCGCCAAGTTCGCATGCCGTGCGGGTTTCGGGCCGAGTCGCCCTATTTTTGCAGTTCAAGTTTCTTTTTTCTAAGATTCTATGATTTTCTAGCGAAAAGCCGTTGCCAGGGCGGGTTAAAAGTCTTATGATGTGTGGGTCAGGACCTGACAGCACATGGTTTTATGCTTGTAATTGCAAAATTCCGCGAAATCTGGCTTGACAAGCAGGTCTCACAAGCATAAACTGCAAATCCTGTGAACGACACATTATTTCGATCCATATCCAAGGGGAGGAAATTAGAATGAACAAAGCTGATTTAGTGAATGCTATGGCGAACGCCGCTGACGTTTCCAAGACTCAAGCGAGCGCAGCCTTAGATGCGATGCTGGATGGCATTGTGGATGCATTGAAAGCGGGCGATAAGGTGACTCTGGTTAACTTTGGCACTTTCTCCGTAGCTCAAAGAGCTGCACGCACTGGCCGCAACCCTCGCACAAATGAGGAAATTCAGATTCCTGGCAAGTCTATTGCCAAGTTCAAGCCTGGTAAAGTGCTGGCTGATGCTGTAAGCGGTTAAGCATGACACGGTTATGAGTTCGGCTTACTAACAATCCGAACTCCAACAATTGGAAAAAGCGGCTTAAGCGAGCCGCTTTTTTCGCTTTACAGGGGCGAATTGATGAAAAAAGAAGTTTATGATGTATTGGTGATCGGATCGGGCGGCGGAACCAAAATTTCCACTCCGGCTTCCAAGCTGGGCTTGAAGGCCGCTATCATTGAGAAGGATCGTTTAGGCGGAACCTGTCTCAATCGGGGTTGTATTCCTTCAAAAATGCTGATTCATGCAGCAGAAGTGGCTCACCAGATTGACACCGCTCACAAATACAACATAACCTCCAAGGGCTACGATGTAGATTTCAGGGCGTTGGTGGAGCGGGTCCGCCGCACCATTGACGCCGAGTCAGACAGCATCCTGCCCGGCTACAGAGACAATCCCAATCTTCATTTCTACCATGGAGAGGCCCGTTTTGTTGACGCCTCCACCGTCCGCGTGCGCGGCGTAGATCTTATGGCGAAAAAGATCTACATCGCCACGGGTTCCAGACCGTTCATTCCCAAAGTTGAGGGACTGGAAGATACGCCTTACATGACATCGAAGGAAGCCCTGCGCCTCACCAAACAGCCAAAGCGGCTCATTGTTTTGGGCGGCGGTTATATTGCGACTGAGTTGGCCTTCTATTTTTCCGCATTGGGTTCAGACGTTCATCTCGCTGCTCGTTCAACGCTTATCAAGTTTGAAGATGGCGAGATTCGCAGAGCTTTTGAGGAGGCTTTCGCCAAACGCTGCAACGTCTATCTGCATCATCTTCCCAAACGGGTTTCTTATGAGAACGGACGTTTTGAGGTGCTTTTCACCGACGGGGACGGCAATGAAAAGATTTTGGACGGCGACGCCCTGTTGGTGGCCACGGGTATCAAGCCCAACAGCGATCATCTGAATCTGGAGGCTGCGGGCGTTGAAACCCATGCCAATGGTTTCATTAAGGTTGATGATCACCTCAGAACCACGGCCCCCAACATTTGGGCTTTAGGCGATGTGGTGGGGAATTTCCTTTTCCGCCATTCCGTAAACCTGGAAGGGGAATACCTTTTCAGAACAACCGTAGAGGACCCGGTGGATGAACCAATCGACTACGGCGCCATGCCTCACGCCGTGTTTTCCTCGCCCCAGGTGGCTGGCGTGGGTGAGACAGAGGAAGAGTTGAAAGCGCGTGGGGCCAATTTTGTGGTTGGCGCCCGTCGTTACGCCGCGAGCGCCATGGGCATGGCTCTGCGAGACGACGAGGGTTTGGTTAAGTTGTTTGTGGAACGGGACTCCCGCCGCATTTTGGGTTGCCATATTGTGGGCCATGAAGCCTCTGTATTGATCCACCAGGTGATTACGCTGATGCAGATGAAAGGCACTTTGGACCATCTCCTGGCCACCACGTTTATCCATCCCGCGTTAAATGAAATTGTGCGCAACGCCGCACGGGACGCCCGAGCGAAACTGGCTTGAGCTCCATGGCGGGAGGAGCGGCAAAGACCAGGCGCTTTCATCGCATCCTGGGGATTCTTCTGGTTCTTCCTTTTATTGGTTGGGCGATAACCGGTTTTTTCTTCTTCATTAAACCCGGCTACAAAGACGCTTATGAATTATTGAAGCCCAAATCGCTCCCATTAACCGAGCTTCCCCACATTCAAGGCGACTCTCAGTGGTTGGAATCTCGGCTTGTTCGCACGGTTTTGGGCCTGCATCTTCTGGTGAAAACCGGGGAAGGCCCGCGTCATCTCGATCCCTTGACCGGTGAGCCCAGGCCTTTTCCGCAAGAAAAGGCGTTCCGCCTCCTGCTGGAAGACGCCATAGCGGCGCATCCCGAGAGATATGGGACCATTCTTCGGGTTGAAGAGAATCGGGCGTTCACAGACACCGGCGTTGAAATTACAATGAACTGGGACAATCTTTCCTTTTACCAATACGGCGAAGACACGCGGTTCATTGATCGCATGTACAGTATTCACTATCTCCGCTGGACCGGCTCGCCTTCCGTCGATAAGGTTCTGGGCGCGGCAGGGTTGGCGATGATTCTGCTCATGACTGCCAGTGGTCTCATTTTGCTTGTGAAATCGAAACGATGATCAGGATGGTTTGTGACTGGCGACAACCCTTTGGGCTACAACAGCCAGGGCCTGATGCACATTCATGGATTTCTTGAAGCCGAACATGGGAATGAAGACCAATTGCGAACAGAGTTTCCGTAGGCTTGAGGCAATGCCGTAGCTCTCATTTCCCATGAGTAGGATGCAGGGGAGAGGCGGATGCCATTCCGAGACGGGCACGGCCCTTTCATCCAGTTCAACTCCGATGACCGGCGCTTGCGCTTGGGCGAGATACGTCTCCAGGTCAGGTTGGAAATGAAGCGGAATCCAGCGTTCACAGCCCCGGGCCGCTTTTAACAGGCGGGGATGATCCGGGCGCAGGCCCGATGTTCCATGGACCACTCTAGAAAAGCCGAAATTATCGGCCAGTCTAAGCGCGGAACCCACATTATAGGGGCTTCTCACCTGGTCCAGCACAATCTCCACTGGAAAGGCAGGCTCCCAGGCCGGGCTCTTTCTCGGAGATTGGGCATCCGTTGAACCGCCAATCAGCTCCAAATGGAAAATACGGGTTTCTTCGAGGGCCTCCATGGGCGAAAGTCGAGAAGGCGGCGTGTAACGGTCTGAGTCCGCCCAGGATTGAAGCTCTTCATAGCGCTGAAAAAAGGCATCGACCTCTCCGGTTTGCAGCGCCTGTGAGGCGAGTTCCGCGAACAACTTATGTCGTCCGCGCACCGAGAGTTTGCCGAACTTTTTCCGGCCAATGGTATTAGCGGACCTTTCCATTTTGAAGCCGTTGGGTCTTAATGGGTTGGCCTGCAAGGAGCAGGGGCTCGTCGTCGAACAGAACCTGGTGATCCTGAACCGAGAACGGCGCTTTTTTAAAGGCGTCTATGCTAATCTCACCAGGCGTCAGTTCCACATCCAATTCGTCGCCGACCTCGAACGGGGCTCCGTCCAGCAACTCGGTCTTATTGCGTTTCTCACAGACCAGGATCATGCCCTGGGAAGAAACGCCCCGAATTTCGGCTTCAGCCAGATTGGCTAGCAACAACACCTTGCGATTCTCCAGGTCTTGAGCGGCGTAGTGTTTCACCAGGCCAGCCACAACCGTTCGGGGTTGGCCTTCTCCTGCGTCTACATTTAGCACATAGAGCCTGTCGGAATTGGGGTGAGATTCGACTGCGGTAATTTTTGCGGCTTTGATATGGAATTTCCCGGGATCTGGCTGTTCGCCGCTAAACTTCTTGCGGAACTTTTCGGCCAGCTTCAGGTCCAGTTTCCTGAACAGGATTTCGGGTTTCCTGGCGCGGTGACCATCCAAACCCTTAAATTGACCCACCACATCCCAGGACTGGGCAGGCAGGTTCAGGAAAGAGAACATGCGCGCGGCGGTTTCCGGCATATAGGGCTCCAGCGCAACCGCGAGACTGCGAATGAGATAGGTGAGCGTGGAAACCGTTGCATGAGCGTGGTTTGGTTCCGTTTTAATCTTCGCCCAGGGCTCCATGTCCTGAAAGAATTTATTGCCCCGATTCCCCAAAGCCAGGATAAGGCGCAGGGAGTCGCGCAGTTTCACATCTTCCAGGGACTGGGTAATGGCATTGCAATCCGCCTGACAGGCCGCAATGAAGTCCTGATGTTCTTGGGGCAGATCGGCGTCCTTGATTTCGCCCTCAAAATTCTTGAAAAGAAAGACCAGAGTACGATTGACCAGGTTGCCGATGTTGTCAAGGAAGTCGGAGTTAATGCGCTCAAAAAACTCTTCCCAATTAAAGGCTGAATCGGTTTCTCTCGGGCCGAATGAACAGCAAATAGAAACGCCAGAGGTCGGTGGGAATGCCGGTTTCCTTAACGTCTGTGCCGAAAACTCCCACATTGCGGGACTTGGAAAATTTGGTGTCCTCGTAGTTCAGGTACTCCGTGGAATTGATGTGGTGGAGCATGGTCCAATCGCGGCCGGAACCCAGAAGTGAGGCGGGGAAGATCACCGTGTGAAATGGGATGTTGTCTTTGGCCATGAATTGGTAGAGCTGTACCTCTTTCGGGTTTTGCCACCAATCTTTCCAATTCTCGTTTACATTAGAAGTAATGGAGATATATCCGATTGGCGCGTCGTACCAGACATAGAAGACCTTATCTTCAAAGCCCTTTTTGGGAACGGGGATTCCCCATTTCAAGTCGCGGGTGATGGGACGGGGCAGCAGGCCCTTGTCGAGCCAGCTCGCCGTGGTTTGAATGGCGTTGCGCGTCCATTTCCCTTCCACCTGGGCTTTCTCGATCCAGGCGGCAAGGCGATCTTGCAGCTTGTCCAGATCCAGGTGGAGATGCGCGGTGTGCTGTTTGACCGGCTTTGTTCCGCAAATTTTGCAGCGTGGATCGATCAGGGCTTCCGGCTCCAGCAACCGACCGCAATTGTCGCATTGATCCCCACGGGCGTCTACATAATTGCAATGAGGACAGGTTCCCTCCACATAACGATCCGCCAGGAACATTTTATCTACTTCGCAATAGGTGCGCTCCGAACTGTGCTCGGAAATAAGGCCGTTTTTGTCCAGATCGTGGAAGATCTCCTGGGCGACTCGGGTCTGCTCCTCGGTTGAGGTGCGCCCGAACTCGTCGAAAGAAATATTAAAGTCGCGGTAGATTTCGGTGTGAATTGCATTGTACTTATCACAGATCTGGCGTGGCGTAAGCCCTTCTTCGCGAGCCTTGTTCTCGGTTGCAGTTCCATATTCATCGTTGCCGCAAATGTAGAGCGTTTCATAACCTCTTGATCGGCAGAATCGGGCGTAGACGTCTGCGGAAAGCACACAGCCAATGATATTGCCCAGGTGAGGCACATTGTTCACATAGGGCAGGGCGGATGTAATTAACTTCTTTTTCATGGGAACCACACTCCAGTCCGGTCATAGACCGCAAACCTGCATAATAGCGTAAAATCCCATTCCAGAAAACAGGGAGCTTCAGGTTTCTTGAAATTAACCGCTCGCAAGCTAGACTCTGAGCCGCCCGGAATCCGAAAAAAAGGAGGAGACCTGTGCAAGCAGCCATGATCTACACCGGTTGGCGGAAGAACCCACATACCGTTTTGCAAGCCATTGTCGTCTGGCGACCGGCTTCTGTTCAAGGCAATTTTGAATATCCTTCGCCATGTCGCTGGCCGAACCATAGCGGTTCTCCCGGTTTTTTGATAGTGCTTTTAACACAATGAAATCCAGGCTATTGGCCATTCTTCGCGAACAGTCCTTCGCCAGGTCGCGATCCATGAACTTCAAGCTGGGCCGGGCAGGCTCTACCTCCCTGATCTTTTTAACCACCTCAAACCAGGAGGTGTCTCTCCCTCTGCCATGGGGTGGGTCGCCGGTTAAAAGCTCGTATAATATAGCGCCCAGGGCGTAGATATCGGCGCGTGCATCCAGGGTTTCAGAAACCGCCTGCTCGGGACTCATGTAAGCGGGCGTTCCAAGGATCTGGCCTTGAGCCGTTTTCATGCCGGGGCGCATTTGAGAGGCCATCACCTTGGCAATGCCAAAGTCGATGATCTTCACCATGGGTTGCGAACTGCCCGTTGTAATGAGGTTGGAGGGTTTCAGATCTCGGTGGATCACGCCACGATCATGGGCGTGTTGGACGCCATTGCAAATTTGCAGAAACAGCGCGAGTCGTTCTTTCAAGTTGGACTGTCGTTCTCTGCAAAATCTGGTGATGGGCTTGCCGTCCAGGTACTCCATGGTAAAATAGGGACGGCCATCCTCGGTCTCGCCCATATGATTGATGGTGGGGACATGGGGATGGTTCATTTTCCTTAGAATTCGGCTCTCAATAATGAAACGATCCAAAAGCTCCCGTGAGTCCAAGCCCTTTCTGATGACCTTGAGCGCCACCTTTCGACCGTCCTTTTCCGCGAGGAAAACGACGCCCATCCCGCCTTCGCCCAGTACCTTCAAAATGCGGTAAGGTCCAATTCTGCTCGGACGATCCAACGCCGGCGCGCCTACCTCTTCAAGAACGGAAAGGCATTTTGGCAACAGAGATTCCTCAAGGAAATCGGTCTCCGCTTCGAGCGCTCGAAGCATGGACCTTGAATAGTTTAACAGCGTGCGATTGCCTTGCAAAGAATCTTGAAGGAAGCGGGTTCTTCCTTTCTCATCTCTAGCCAGGGCTCTGCGCACCACCTTTTGCACCGTTTGCCACTGCTCTTTATTCACCTCATTCCCCCCTTTCATTATCCTTAATGAGAGTGTCCGTCTTGGATCGGATTCTGAAAGGGTAGACACGGAAAAATGGTTTTTGTTCAGTGGTTCTCGGTTTTTTGAGGCCAGGCGTTCCAGTTGGGAGCAGTTTAAAACTTAAAGTTCTTGAAGTTGACCCCGTGTTTTTTTAGTTTCAGCAGGCCGCCCGATATCTGGGTGAGAATCATAAGTTTAAGATGGTCGCGGTTTATCTTTTTGAAACCGAAAGGCGGGATGACTCTAAAGGCGTCTGCGCCCAGGGCGCCGCCAAAAGCCAGGGTTGCGTCCAATCTGAGGGACATGCCTTTGTCGCCATCGAATCGCAGGCTGACGCCGCTAAGCATCTTCTGCTGGTCGTAGGTGAAAATGAAGTCTCCGGTTCCCTCTGATTTCAGGGAGTTGTTGGTGTAGCTGATGCGTTTGGGCAGAAGGTCGTCATCGTAATCAATGGTGAAATTGGCGTAGACGTTGTCGTCTCGGTTAGTGTAGAACACCACAGCGGGCAGCTTGGTTTTCTGGTCGATCCAAATCTCATAACCGCCCTGATGCCAGAAGGTCCACATTTTCTTAATGGGCATGGGCGCCTTTTGTCTGGTCGGCTTTTTCAGGTTGGGGCGATAAACTCTCACAATATGCACGTTTCGGCCTTCGTGCAGGCCGGTGCCTACGTAGATGTGGCGGTAATGCCCGCTTTTCAAAATCTGGTTGCGCATGCGGTTCATGTAACGCAGGAAATAACTTCGGTAGTTTGTGAGGTTGGCGTTTTCTGAACGGGAGCGAATGGGGGTGTCGGCGAAAGACTTGAATGTGGGGCTGGAAATGAAATTGCGTTTGAGATCCTTGACCATGGCCACTTCGCCCAGGTCTCCCGTCATGTCCATACGGTACTGTCCGTTTGGCGCCGACACGCCGTCCACGGTGAGGTCGAAGGCTACATTGTCGCCGGATTTAACTCGGGAATCCAGAGAGGAGGCTGGCAGGTTGGCGTCTATTCGGGCGCGAAACTCCACGTGCTGCGCTGCTTCATAGTCCTTCACAAACCAGTGTTCATCGATTTGATTGAACATATGACCCAACAGCTCCAGGGACGAATGCTGGGGCTGTCTCTTGGTGTCAGCCATCTTGGGTCCGCCCTTGCGAGCCCGATCATTGTCCGGAGTAGGCAGGTCGCCCGCCAGAGTGGGGACGGTTAGGATTAAGCACAACAGGAATCTCTTCATTTACTTCGCCTCTTTCCAATTCTCGCCCGTATGGGCTTCTACCGTGAGCGGCGCCTTGAAGTCTACAACGCCTTCCATGGTTTCAACGAGAACTGCGGTCACCGCTTCTGCTTGATCGCGGGGACATTCCAGCACCAGTTCATCGTGAACCTGAAGCAGCAAACGCGCCTCGGGATAGTCACTTTTAAGGCGCTTGTGCAACTTGATCATGGCCAGCTTGATGAGTTCCGCCGCGCTGCCCTGGATCAGTGTATTCACCGCCAGTCGCTCGCCCTGGCTTTGCAGGCTCTTGTTGCGGGAATTGATCTCCGGCAACTCGCGTTTTCTGCCCGAGAATGTGCGAATCTCCCCATCTTTTCGAGCCTTCTCTATGACCTGGTCTCGGAATGTCAACACCTTGGGCATTTTCTCGAAGTAGGTCTCAATGTACTCTTTGGCTTTCTTTCTGGTAATGCCCAGTTCCTGAGCCAAT
>JBNKOV010000168.1:0-9134 GCA_050294955.1 Holophagae bacterium | reverse complement strand
GGGCATGATCTCTTTGCTTGTGGATATGGCCTGCGACTCTATTACCGCGTTGCGCAAGTCGTTTAAAAGGGTGACGGTTAAATGATAAAGCTCTAAGAATCCCGACTGGTGATAGGCTGGAATGAGGCCCGTTAAAATGCGCGCCACCATTTCCACCATGGTCGGCGTTCGCTCCAAGACCTGATTGGGTGTTAGTCCATTGGCCAGACACAGGTTTTCGAAAACGTCTTCAGGAATTATTTGGCCTTTGTCTTCACAGTCAAACATGTAGACTTTACCGCGCCTGGTCGCTCGAACCAGATATCGATTGGCCAGGAGCACGCCTTTAAAATGCATGCCCAGGCGATCGCCGCATAACATGAGAATGCATGCCAGGATTGAGGGATGTCCCTCGCCTGTATTCAACACATGGGCGGGGTTTCCCGATTGGGGCCTTTTCAGTTCGGCCACCGCTCTCAAACGCGGGGTTTCGTCGCCCAACAGGTAACGGGTGAGGGAAAAGAAATCGGAAACGGGTTCTTGCCTTACAAAGGCGTCCACATACTTATCAAGCAGATTGGTGAAGCCGGGTGACGGCGGTTCCTGCATGCAGAGAATGGACAGCGCCTCTTCCAGTTGAAGATAATCATTGTCCAGGTCCAGCCATTTCAACCACTGCTCTCTAAGGCTTCGAGCCTGCACTCGGTGGAAGAGATCGTAAAGAGAGAATTGAATCCGAGGGTCCAGTTGAGGTCGCTGGGTTTGGAGATAGGCTTGCAGGCCGTCGAGATCCTGCTCTATTTCCTCCAAAACTCTGGCCCTTACAAACCTCGAATCTGCTCCCAGCAATTGGATTAGATTTGAAATGTGTTTATAGCCCATGCGGTAAACCCTTGTATTTCAATTCAGAACAGAACAAGACATATGTGCTGGACCTCGTCCACAGCATAAATGTATCACTAAAAGTTAATCACATTATACACTTTTAGGCTGTGTCCTGCAATTGCATTCAATCAACCCAAAAATTGAAAAATGCCCTTATTAAGGTCTTGATCTTCGCAGGCGGGCAGGGTAGTGTTTAGAAACGAGTGGTATCCGTGAACAGTTCTCTCCGGGCGGGCTCTTGCATATCGATAGGAAAAACGGAGTTTTTATGAGACCAGAAAGCATCTCCCATTTATTCTTTGACGCTTGCACCAGATACGATAAGCAAAATGCTGTCATGGTCAAGGAAGAAGGGGTCTATCGCCCCTATTCTCACAGGTTCTTCAAGCAACGGGTCAGCCATTTTGGCCGTGGACTTATGAGCATGGGCTTGGATCAGGGAGAGCATGTGGGCATTCTTGCTGAAACCCGGTTTGAATGGGCCATCGCCGATCTGGGCATTATAAGCGCCGGCGGGGTCGATGTCCCCATCTACTCCACCTTGACAGCCGATCAGGTGACCTGGATTGTCAATAACTCCGAATCGGTGGGCATTGTGGTTTCAACTCGGGACCAGGCGGAAAAGGTCTTGTCGGTTAAAGATAAAATCCCCAATGTCAGGTTCATCATCATCATGGATGACGATGCGCCGGAAGGCGTTTTGACCATGCGCTCGGTGGAGCAACAGGGGGCTGCGGAAGATAATGATGCTCTGTTTGAATCGCGCTGGCACGCTCTGAAGTCTGGAGATCTCCTGAGTATTCTTTATACCAGCGGCACAACGGGCAATCCCAAAGGCGTGATGCTCACTCATGGAAATTTAATCTCAAATGTCATGTCCTGCCAGGGGCTCATGCCTTGCACCAGCGAGGACATTCATCTCTCCCATCTCCCTTTATGTCATGTCCTGGAGCGAATGGGCGGGTATTACAACATGCTCTACCACGGCGTTTCCATTGCCTACGCTGAAGATATTAAAACCGTAGCCGAAAATATGCTGGAAGTAAAACCCACCGTGCTTGTTTCGGTGCCTCGTCTCTTCGAGAAAATTTACGCCAAGGTCATGACCAACGCCATGTCCAGCGGCTTCATCAAGCGAAGCATTTTTAAATGGGCCATGGGCATTGGGAAGCAGGCCGTTCCCTATTTTAATAAGAACGAAGCCCTTCCGGGATTTCTCTCGAAGAAGTGGGGCATTGCAGACGCCATGGTCTTTTCCAAGGTGAAGGAGAAAACCGGCGGCCGTTTAAAGTTCATGATCTCGGGCGGCGCGCCCCTTGCCCCGGAAATTGCGGAGCTGTTTTTAGGGATGGGCTTGAAAATGGTGGAGGGATACGGCTTGACCGAAACCTCTCCCGTTCTTGCCATTAACCCCATGGCCTACAACAAGCCCGGGACCGTCGGCCCGGCTCTGCCCGATGTTGAGTTGAAAATAGCGGAAGATGGCGAGATTCTTGCCCGGGGACCCAATATCATGGTTGGCTACTTCAAGAATCCTGAAGCAACGGCAGATGTCATGGAGGACGGGTGGTTCCACACGGGCGATATTGGTCTGCTCGATCAGGACGGCTATTTGCGCATTACCGACCGAAAGAAAGATCTCATTGTAACCTCTGGCGGAAAGAACATTGCGCCCCAGCCTCTTGAGAACGCTCTCAAGCTCAGTCCCTATATCGAACAGGCCGTGATCATTGGCGATAATCGCAATTTTGTGACTGCGCTTATTGTGCCGCCCTGGGAGACCGTAGAGGAATGGGCGGCTTCGCGCAATTGGCCTGTGAACCCTGAAACGCTCACGGCCCATGACGACTTCAGGCGAACCATTGATAAAGAGATTTCGGAGCGAATGGCCGATTTTGCCCATTATGAGAAGGTGAAGAAATTCGAAATCCTGCCTGTGGCCTTCACGGTGGAAACGGGTGAACTGACGCCCAGCATGAAGGTGAAGCGTCGGGTGGTGAACGACAAGTTCAAGGGCGTGGTGGACAGCATGTACGCGGATTAGGGTCTCAAGGCGTCATTGGGCTGGAGGGCGGGAGATGTTGGTTGGGAATCAGCTTGCGCCCGTCCCACCGACCTATCTCACAGCCATAAACCGGATAATGGACCCTGCCCTCAAAATCTATCCCAATGGTGCGATTGTCGCCTGCCATCTTTATTTGCCGTAGGGTCATGGGCGCGCTTGCAGATTTAACGGAGAGTCGTCGCGTGGGCGGTCCTCCCAGGCTGACCGGCGATCGCGTTGTGAGCGTGAAATTTTGCAATGAGAGAAAATAGATCATGCCGTTGACCTCTTCCCCATGAGATTGGATGTCCTGCGCTTCGCCTGCTTCCAAAAAAATGTTGCGCCTTATTTGCTCGCCCGCTTCATTATGGGACACCATGAGCACGGTGGCGGGTTGGGAGCCAAGGTTTTCGATGGTAAAATGGGCGGCGTCTCCGGGCAAGCTGCCAGTGAAGTTGGACAGAGAGACCAGCATGCCCGAGAGTTCCCTGGCCAGGGCGGCCTGATTTTTTTGTACAGAAAACTCTTGGATTGAGGCTGAGAAATCTGGTTCGGGTTGGCTTCTGGATTTTTGAAGGAGAAAGGCCAGTGATATAAGGGCGGCTATGGCGGCCCACCAACGGAATCGGGCAAAATATCGAGTCGCCTGACTTCGGGGTCTGGCCATTGGATGCGGCGTACTCACCTCGATGGATGTAAGGGCGCTTTCTTCGATTTCTGGCGGCCTGATTTCCTTTGATAGTTTGGCTTCTCTAACCTGGACCAACGCTTTCAGCAATTCAATATGGCCCGAGGCTCTGTAGAAGCTGCGGTCTCCCATGGCTTCCTTAAAGGTTTTACCCAGCCAGGCCGGGTTCCCATAAATTTTGCCGTCGGGGCTTTCGCTCATTTTTCGATAGGTCGCGTAACTGAGAATTCTGGCCCGCATTCGGTTATAACGTTTGGGCTCCAGAGTTCGATCAATGCGGGTAGCGGTGGCTGTGGCGCAGGTGTACAGGCGGTCATCTTCCAAGAGATAAAATAAAATTGCTGTATCGTGTTTTAGTTCGGGACCCATTTCCGGCTTGAGTTCTGTAGACGGAAGATCCCGGAGTTCCAATCGCATCACGCCATTCCAAAGGCCGAAATTACTCATGCCGTTTAAAATATATACATGGGTTGGGATGATGTAAAGTCGTTTTTGGCGGCTCTAGAAATACATTTATCTGGGATATAAAACGCTATGTCTAATTTTTATTATATAGAGTATGGATCTGCTTTTTGTGATTCCTGTTTTTCTGAGGTTTTCCAGTGGTTTGGCTGTATTTTCCTGTTTATTTTTTATGGAATTTTTTTTAAGCCCTTTTTCTTCTCGAAGATATAATTTAAATGATATAAATGCCACAGCCTCTGGTGTGAAACTGTGGCCCATGTTCTTCTCGAAATATCTATGCTTTGCGATTATATCATATTGGATAGATTAGAGAAGATGGTTGGTCTGGCGTAAATTGGGAATTATATTCGGCTTGCCGCTTGCAGTTGGTTATAGTTTTAGTATGCATGCGCGGCGGTGAATTCACGGGAAAATGGGGAAGGACGGAAGTTGGGCGGTCAGTCGCCAGCCAAAGGCAACTGGCCTGTTTGTGACCTGGCGGCCCCGAATCCAGGGCGTCTAAAGACGGGCGTTGTGCTGGCCCTAGATCTCTTTGGCCCCAAGTCGCTTCTTCCTTGCCCCTTCTCTTTCCTTAAAAGGTGTAGGTGTGGCTTCTGGTTTTGAGCTCTGCTGGGGTCAACAGGGCGTCGCGGCAGGAGAGAAGGTCGCTTTTCTTGAAAACGAACACCTTGTCCTGTGGGTTGTTTTCCGAGCGGTCCGCTTTCGAAAGGATCACAGTGAAATGCTCATCTTCGGGCAGTTGATAGACCGTTGATCCGTATTCGCAAAGGACTTTGATAAGTTCCTCTTCAAAGGACTCCACTCGCGCCGCCCAGGTGCTGCGCTGCTCCTTTTGGATTTCCTTGATTTTTGCCAGATTCTCTTCCGCGTTTCTTTGCATGGTGTCTTTTAAGGCTGCCAGCTCGGCCTCCATCTTCTCGCGGCTCTCCTTCGCCAGCTCGTCGCTTAACAACTGTTCTCTGGTTTCCTGAGCTTTCGCTCTCGCTTCATTGGCCAGCTTTTCGTAATCCTCTTTCAACTTCTGAATTTCTTTCTGTTGTTCCTCTGAGCCAAATCGCTGATTGTCAATATTGGCGAGGTTTTTAAAGATCTGGGCGTTCAGTTTTTGAGCAATGCCAGTGGTCTCCTCAAGGGTTGTCATGGTCTCCATGTTACCCGGAGGAATAGTCCTGCTCCATTTGGTGTCCCAGTCGAATTGGAGTCTGGGTTGGAAATACAGCTCGCCCCCGGGGAAAAGGCCGGGCTCCTCAAGGTCTATGGTCAAAAGAACACCCTGATCTTTCAGGTAGGTGGCGGTGATGTGACGTGGGGACAATGCCGTGTTCCCATCACCGAACGGTGCAATGTCTCCACCGCCAAACCTCATGTTGTTCTTGTCGCCTGAAGAGAAGGACTCCTTCAGAATCTTACTGAAGATCCTCAATTCCTTTTTCATTTTTCTCATGTCCTCTGACTCTTGCGCTGTGAGACACAGCGAAGAAGCCAGGATCAGAATCAAGACAGCTTGTCTCATAACTTTACTCCTTTTCATTTGGGGTTATCACTCATATAGCTGGCGAGCTGAAATAAATGACTCGCATTTTTCTCCTGCCTTGACAGGATAAGGTTGATCTGGTTCTCCATGAGGGTCAGATCCATAGATCTCTGCTCTTCCCAGCTCGTTACTACTTTTTGCAGGTCGCTGCGCCAAGACGCTCTGGATTGCTCTTCCAGCCCCGCTACCGCATGTTCCAGGCGCAGGTTCCAGCGCCGATTCATTTCAATCAGGGATTCCTGAATTTCGGCCGTGGTCCTTTCGCCCTCCTCTCTGAGAGCCTGATCTACAAGAGCCAGCAGTTCACCGTTTTCCGACTGTCGCCCCCCGCCGAAGGCAAGGCTGAAACCATCGGCGCTTTTGGTAATTTCCACCCGAAATACAGTAAGAATCACCATAATGAAGCAGGCAAGAATGGGGACCCAGGCAAACCAGGCAGGTGGAGTCGCTGGGGCAGGGAAGAGTTGGGGCGGGAATTGGGGCGGTTTTTCATCAACCCATGCGTTGCGCATTGTCTTTACCTGGGCCGCGCCTGAAACAATGTCCCTGCAACTCTCACAATCTTGGAGATGGGTCGTTATCCAATCTGGAGCGTCATTCACAGACCGCCCCTCGTCCAGGATTAACAAGCGAACCTTCTCACAGTGCATGGATCACCTCCGTAAGGTTTTTCATTTTTTTCAGAGCGCTGTACAAACGCGCTTTCAGCGTATTGGGCGAGACGCCCAAATGCTGTGAAATCTCATCAAAGGTCATCTCTTGAAAAAACTTCAATTCAACTACCAGTCTCTGATCAGGATTTAGCTGGCGCAACAATTGTTGTATGGTTCTATTCGACTCTTTTTCTGCAAGGTTGCGATGAGGATTGTCTACATCATCGGTCTCCAAAAGGTCCTCGTCAATCAGGCCGGCCTCAGGCTTTCTTCTCCTGAAAAAATCCATGGCCCGTCGCGACGCAATGGCGAACAACCAGCTTCCAAATGGAGAGGTCTGGCTATAACTCGAAAGGTTTTTGTAAGTTGCCAGAAATACCTCCTGTGTCAGATCCAGTGCGTCATCCCGGTTGCCCGTCATCCTCAAAGAAAAGTTGTAAATGGGGCCGTGATGTCGGCCAATAAGCTTGTCCCACGCGGCGGCCTTTCCCTTAAGCGCCTTCTTTACAAGTTGAATATCAGACGAAATACCGAACATTGCAGCTCCCCAACCCGTTTCAGATAGTAAGTCGTTGGCGGGGTTGAAATAGTTGGAGGAAATGGGAAAAAAAATGCAATTGCGAAGCCGGAGGCCCATAACCCGTGTCTTCTCAAGTGATCTTATCGGGACATTGGCAAAAAACCGAAACCCATGGCTGTTTCATTGGGTTGGCGCCTCTGTTGGTTGGTTATTCTTTTTCCTTTGGTTTGATTTTTGATGGAGTTTGTAGAATTTCCCTAAGGGCAATATTTCGACTGGTTGCCATATATTTTAGCAAAGAATGGTTAAAGATCATTCATCAGATGCCGAAGAATATAGGTGGTATTAATGGCTTAAATGAGATTGTGTCCAACATCTGACAACCGCGGTGTGAAGGAGTCGAATCTCTTGGGGCGTCCCGTTTTGGCCAAACCCTCTGGAAAAGAAGGGCAGAAATGCTTCGAGCTTTTTTCAAGAGGTTATAATCGAGTGACTTGTAACTTTTTAGGTAGCGCCTACGTATACCTCAAACCTAAAGAGAGATGGACTTCCAAGTACGACGGAGACAGGAGCGGATAATGCGTGAAAAGTTCCAAAAGATCTTCCAGGAAACAGCAGTTAAGAATAAAACCGATGAAGTACTGTCCTATTATGAGTACCTGGACCTGTGCGCCAGCAAGCCATGGGTAACGCGAGACACATTCCAACTGTTGCACGACATGATTCTTTCAAGCGGCGTGGAACACTCGCTCTCGCCGGGGAAACCGGTAAAGCATCGCTACGGCTTTTTTGAGGACACCAAAAAAGTCGGGCCGTTTATCGTATTCGGCCAACAGAAGGCGAAGGAAAACCTGGTGGAGAAAATCGACAATGCCAGCCGTGGTTTGGAATCATCCAAGCGGCTCTGGATTTTACTTGGTCCGCCGGGATCGGCCAAGTCCAGGTCTATGGACGGCATCAAGACGGCGCTGCACGAGTATTCCAAATCTCCGGAAGGTCTCACCTACACCATTCTGTTGCCAACGGTTGATGAGCGTTTGAGAGATCGCGCCCTGTTTGAAGAAAACGGCGTGATGTACATCCAATCGCCGGTTTTTGAACGGCCCCTGCAGGTTATTCCGGATTATGCTCGCAAGGAGATTTGTCAAACGCTCAACGACGCGGTGGACCAGAAGGTTATGCAGCAGTTCCTCAACCAGCACCCCCATTACGACAATCAATACCAGATTCAGGTCCGGGGCCTTATCTCTCCCTACTCCAAATACGTGCTAGACGATTTCATGAAAACCAAAAACCTGGATTTTGTTGGTTTAATGGACTTCCTCAAGGTGAAGCGCATGGTGTTTGACGCCCGCACCAAAACCGGGGTTGGCTCCTATACTCCCCGTGACGAGAAGTCACAAGAGGCGGGTTCTCTGGTGGGCAATATCGATTACAGTCTGCTGCCGCGTTTCGGCTCCGAATCCCATCCCCTGGTCCATGACTACAAAGGGGAATTATGCGCAGGCGCCAACGGTTTCGTGGAGATTCATGAGATCCTGAAACTCTCGGATAAATTTCTCTACGAAATGCTTTTTGCAACCCAGGACCGGTTCTTCAAACCAGAAGGGCAGCCGCCGATTCCCTTTAACGGCGTCATTATTGGGCACACCAACTTCCATGAATTCAATATGTTCATGGACAACCAATCCTTTGAGGCCCTGCGCAGTAGAACCACCTTCATTGAAATGCCCCTTTCGGTGAATTTCAAGGACGAGGAGCAGATCTACTCATTCACCTACTCCAACGAGGCCAGGAATTGGAACAGGGAGCGCAATCATATGTGCCATGCCGCGCCCCATAGTCTTGAGTTTCTGAGCCTTGTGGCTTCCATGTCCAGGCTTTATGAATCCAAGCAAAACCCCAATCTTTCCTTGCTCCAAAAGGCGCTGATCTATGCGGGTCGAGCCGACAGCGGCGTAGACAACAACATGGCTAAAATGATTTTGGAGGAGTTTGAATTCAGCAAACCTACCGAAGGCACCTTTGGTTTGGATCCCCGCTTCATTCAAAACGTTTTTGAAAACACCGAGCATTTTCAGATCAACGAATACGCCGCCAACATTCAGAAATTGAAAGAGGAGAGCGGGGATCACGCCATGTTGACCTCAATCGCCCTCCAAAACCCGTGCGCCACACCTCTGGATCTCTACGTGAGAATGGAGCGATCCATTAAGGATCTGTTCGCCACAAACAAGGTGAAGCTGAATCACTACGCCGAGCGCATTCTTCCTCAGGCCAAGAACTGGATCTTCGGCCAGATAGCCTCCGATGTCTACAGCGCCATTCTGCGGGACGATTCCGTTCTGGAGACCACCTGGAAGAAG
>JBNKOV010000167.1:0-9148 GCA_050294955.1 Holophagae bacterium | reverse complement strand
AGAGCTGCATTGGCGGATCGCTTTTTGCTCCCCATCTTTACCCGTTTCATGAGCTTGGAATTGCCCGATGGAAGCCGGGCTCAGCTCATTTCCACTGAAGGCGCCGCCACCAGTTGGGAAGCTCGATGGCGTGCGCCTTTGAATTGGACGCCCGAGGTTCTGCTTAAACACATCAACCATATCCTGCTCAAGCATAAATGGTTTAACGTAGGGACCGAACTGCCAGAAAGCACCAACAGCCTTTGGGAGTTCCAGGCGGAAGATGGCGGCATCTGGAGCGGCATTGTTAATGTCATTCAGGAAAGCAGCCGTCACCTGATTATCTTCAAGGTCTATGACATGGGGATCAGGCACTGATAGAGGCCTCGCGAAGGAGGCCTCAAAAGAATTTATTGCTTCAATTCGTTCAAGCGTTCCTTGATCTGGGGGTTGGGTTTTAACTCAAGGGACTTCTCAAGCGCTTTAATTGCTTGATCCTTTTCGCCTTTTTTGGCGTGCGCTTCTCCCAGCAGGAAGTAGGACTGAGCCGACTTGGGATAGAATTCCAGATTCAGGTTCAGGAAGCGAATGGCTTCGTCTGTTTTTCCTTCCGATGCAAGACCTTGTGCAAAATTGCCCAGGGAGCCTTCGCTGAAATCCAGACTGTCTGTTCCATAGTACCGCTCGCGCAGGCTGTAGTAGCGCTGCACCGCGCCGTCCAAGCCTTTGCGCGCTAAATTGATGCTCAGGATTTCTCCCAAGGTGCGGGGATGAGCCAAACCGTGGTGGCAAGTTGCGCAGGATACCTGGCTAGCCTTGTGGTTTCCCTTATCCAGCTTGCTCATATGCTGTTCGTTGATGGCTTGGGTCATCTTAACCATCATGCGCGCGGTTTCTTTATCCCGTTTTTCATCGGACGCGAAATCGTAGGTAGACAGAGGCGCTCCGGGTTCGCCCACATGACAGGCGTTGCAGCGCACGCCCAAAGCTTTGGTCCACGACTTCATTATGCCCGTAAGCCGCTCTTTGCTAATATCTTTGGGAAGCACCTGCAGGTTTTCATATTGCGATTCCTGCGCCGTGATCACGCTTGAAACAAGAAACATGGCCAGGAACAAAAATCCGGTTTTACGCCATCTCAAAATCATGGAACCCTCCGTTTGGAATTTAAAAAACAAATTTAGACAAGGCCTTTTTGGCATGCCATTTAGAACCTCGCAATAACCGAAAAAGGCTTTGTCTGCTGTTTACGGTTATCTGAAGCTCACTATTATAGGATTTATTGTTAAAATCACACAACACCCTTTCTCCACAAGAGGGAGAGGGGGGCGCTATCCTTTTGTATCAATCTCATTTTCAAGGAAAGATCATGACCCTTAAAAAATCTACCCGTATCGCTTTTATTCTACTGGTGCTGCTTATGTTGGGCCTTGGGCTTTTCACCATGCCCATTCGCCAGAGACTGCTCTCATCTGGGATCTCAGCCGAAACGCGCGGCTTCCATTTGGCGCAAGATTTGGGGTGTTTTCAATGTCATGGTCATTGGGGACAAGGCGGGGTTCCCAATCCGGGCGCTCAAAAAATCCCCGCATTTCAGGATTTCGCCTTCGTTATGGCCATCAATAATGAGCAGGAACTGAAAGAGTGGATTCTATATGGCGCTCCCAAGAAAGACGATGTTTCAGAGAGAGACGATCCCAATAGAAAAAGAGCCGTCGTCATGCCCGCTTACAGAGAGCGCATTACGGATGGTCAATTGGACGATCTGGTCGCCTTTTATCACGGAATCTCGGGAACGCTCCGTCCCAATACTCCCGAAGCTCAACATGGCTATGAGGTTGCGGAAAAGCACGGATGTTTTTCTTGCCATGGCATTGGCGGACGCTTCGATTTAAAGAACCCGGGTTCCCTGGTGGGGCGAATCCCTGCCTGGCATGGTGAAGATTATGAAGAGCTGGTGAGAGATGACGAAGAATTGCGCGAATGGATTCTGAAGGGCGCGCCCCAACGATTATCGTCAAATCCTTTTGCCAGTTGGTTCTTGAAAAGGCAGATCCTCCAAATGCCCGCCTATGAAAACCGGATATCCCCTGAGGATGTAGAAGCCATCATGACCTACATCCACTGGCTCAGAAACCCCAATGGTGAAGAACGGCGACCAGACTTCTCCTCGCCTATTAAAGAGGAGGGGATGGATGACCTTTTCTATGATTACAATTAGCTGGCGTTAGGATTAGCTTGGCCCGCTATGAAACCAGCGGCTCTGAAGTGGCCATGGCCTAAGGCTGTTAGACTCAAGCATAGGCCGTGACACCTCTCACGTTTGTTCCTTTTTTAATACATTTCTCCTTTATTTTCATGGACAGGTCTGGCCTCTCGGTCTATGTTTATGTACAGAGACCGGTGAATCACTGTGTTTGGCCCAATATGGGGAGGATGGCATGAAGCGGCGGGTTTTCTTGAATGGTTTGGGTTTGGGAGCGGCTGGGCTCCTGGGGGTTTCTGCTTTGGGCAGGCCTGGAGGTTGGCGAAAAACCTTCTCAAATAAAGCGCCCATCCAAACTCGCAATTCGGCGCGCAATCTTATTTTTATCCTGCTAGAAGGCGGCGCCAGTCATGTTGACACCTTCGATTTGAAAACAGGCTTTCAAACCCCTGATTTCCTGGGCGCTCAAGATCTTGGCGGTTTTTTGTGGCCCTCTGGAATCATGCCGGAGCTGGCTCAAATAAAGGAATCTTTCTCTATTGTCCGCAGCATTAGCGCCATTGAACCCGTTCATGAGCGAGCGGTTTACCATCTCACAACGGCTCAGCGTCATGACCCTTCTCGCATTGATGAGATACCTGCTTTTCTTTCCGCCATGTCCTATAAACTGGCGGATCAGAGGCGGGCCGGAGACTCTCTGCCCACAACGGTCCTCTTTGGCGACACCATGGCTGGCAACGGTTTTTTCCCGATCGAGCATCGCGGCCTTGGATTAAATGTAGATGGCGGCATTGAGAATCTGAATCACCAGGCATGGGAAGGGGAATCGCGTTTTCAATTACTGAACAATCTCCTGGCCGAAGTGGAAGGCAGTGATCAACGAGCGGAGCGGGTGAAAATCCAAAATCAGGCCCAAACGCTTATGAACGACAGCGACCTTCAAAATCTCCTTGGCCTTGGGGAAGAAATTCCCGATACCCCTGACTCCTATTCAGCTAAAGGGGTTTTCCTGCGCCAATGCAAGGCGGCTTCACGGTTATTGGAAGCTGATAAAGGCGCTCGGGTCGTTCGAATGACTCTGGGCGGCTGGGACCATCATGACAATATCTACGCTCAAGGAGAGGACAGCCTTGCTTCTCTTGCTGGCGCTTTGGACGCTGGTCTTGCCTGGCTGATCAACAACCTGAAATCCAAACCGGCTAAGACTGGGAATGGAACCTTGCTAGACGAAACTCTTATTGTGGCTGCTGGTGAATTTGGCAGAACCACCGGCCCACTAAACCTGCAAAACGGTCGAGATCATTACCCTCCCGCCATGTCTGCGTTTTTTGCTGGCGGCGGCGTGAAGAGCGGCAGGATTATTGGCAAAACAGATGCGACAGGCGCCAATATTATGGATCCGGGTTGGTCTCACAATCGATTTATGGGCATCGGCGATCTGGTAGCCACCATGTACAGCGCTTTGGGCATTGATTGGAGCGAGCGTTTCCTGGATACGCCATCGGGTCGTTTATATGAACTCACGCCGTCACTGTCAGGCACAGTCTACGATATCGATTCACTATTTGTATAAGGAGGCGGGAAAATGAAACATATCTCAATTATTCTCATGTTTTTAACAACAAGCCTCCTTGCTGGACAGTCCCGTCCCCAGGCGCTTGAGCCAGCCTATAGAAGTCTATCGACCAAAAAAGGCGGCTTAAACCTGATCGACGACCGAACGTTCTTGCGCCGGGCCTGGTTGGACATTACCGGGACACTTCCGCAACGCCCTCGTGTGGATGCCTTTTTGGCCAACAGCGACCCCGATAAGTACGCTCAGGAAATTGACTCGCTTCTGGCGTCTGAAGCCTTCACAGACCGATGGACCACCTTTTTTGCAGATCTACTACAGGTGCGCACCCTGTTTTTCGAAGACCCGGTCTACCGTAATGTCTTTTACAACAGACTACGAGAAATGACGCGCTCCAACACCCCACTGGATGAAATGATCCGCAACATTTTAACCGGATCCGGATTTGGTCCAGATCCAGAGGCTTCCATGCTCTTTTGGGTTGGAGAAGCCTTGGAGGGCGGGCTTCGTCTGGATTACCTGGATGACCAGGCCGCTTGGGTTAGCGACACCCTTTTGGGCGTGCAAACCCGGTGTATTTCCTGTCACGATGGGCAGTATCACCTGGAAAATGTTAACGTGGGCCTGTCGAAAATGACTCGCCAGCAGTTCTGGGGCCTGTCGGCCCTTATGGCTTCCACCCATTTTTATGTTTCCTACCAGAGTTTTGAGAACATGGAAGGCAACGACGACTTCGAGTTCTTTAGAATACTTGAAATTGTGGATGTTGACCATTCAAGCTTCAACCGACAATTGGGTGAGATCATTCTGTTCGACGATTTCGATTACCTGGAATACCCAGATTATCTAACAGATGGTCAATATCACGCCCAATCGTCAGCCGGTCAGGGCATGCGACCGCCAAGGGCGGGCGGCGTCATACCTCCTGTCTATCCCTTCTCCGGAAAGGGACCCAAGCCAGGAGAAACCCGCAGACAGGCCCTGGCAAGGGAGCTAACCGCCGATCCCCAATTTGCACGCAATTTTGTCAATCGCATTTGGGCTCATTTCTTTGGCTCTGGTTTTGTCGAGCCTCTAAACGGCTGGGACCTCGCCCGCTTGGACCCCTCCGTCGCGGCCTCCAATAACACCACTGTTCAGGCCCGAGAGCCCCAGCTCCTGGCCTACCTGACCCATTGGTTTCAGGAACATGATTTCGATGTGAGAGGTCTGGTTCGCCTCATCGCCAATAGCAGACTCTATCAGTTCAATTATCAGGATCATGCCCCGAACGATGACTTCAATTCAGGCAACCCCGATTGGGCCGTATTCCGCAATAGTACCCGGGTGCGCCGGGTAGATGCGGAAACCATCGTGGACGTGATGAGTGATGTCTTGGGGCTTCAACCTCGTTATCTGGCAGCCGGTTATGGTGATCATCTCTTCACCAGCGCCTGGCAATTGCCTTCTCCAAACGAACCTGCTTATGAGGCTGTTTTCGATCGAGACGGCGAATTGCGGTTCGATCCCAGAACCTTGGGCTTCTTTTCAGGAGATGAGCTGTTCTACTACATGGAGTCGGCCAAAGAGATCATGCGCCAATTCGGCCGTGGAGATTATATCAACAGCGTTCCCCGAAAAAACGAGAATACCGTTCAAAATGCACT
This sequence comes from Holophagae bacterium, assembly GCA_050294955.1. Lineage (GTDB taxonomy): Bacteria > Acidobacteriota > Holophagae > Acanthopleuribacterales > Acanthopleuribacteraceae > JBNKOV01. Next base: position 3,744 of record JBNKOV010000167.1, on the reverse strand, counting down.
GGTTATGATGAACGGGTGGATGAATTTCTGGCTGGACGAGTGGGAGTTTCACCCCGGAATTGTTTCACGGGTCAATGCCCTTGAGCAGGGTCAATACACTCGAGAAGAAATGATTGAAAGGCTTTATCAGGATATCCTATTCAGAGATCCCACTTCCAGGGAACTGGCAATTGTGCTCAATCACGGTCAAACCAAAGAAGACGCCCAACTGATAACAGATCTCATGTGGGCCTTGTTCAATCATCCCGATTTTCTTCATCGCTAATGCCGCGGCGGAAAACATGTTACATTAAAATGCCCGCCACGCAGGCCGTCATATAAGCGGCAAGCGTACCCGCCACCATGGAGAGCAGCCCGAGTCGGGCCAGATCCGTTCTTCGTTTTGGGGCCAATACGCCCACGCCGCCAATCTGAATGGCGATAGATCCGAAATTTGCGAAGCCGCACAAGGCGTAGGTGGCGATGTTAAAAGAACGGGTCGATAAAGTTTCCTTCATGGCCGTCAGATCCTTGTAGGCGTAAAACTCATTGAGAATGGTTTTCTCGCCCAGAAGCGATCCAATGGTGGGCGCTTCCTCCCAAGGAACCCCCATGACCCAGGCCAGCGGCGCGCAGACCCAACCCAGAATGCGTTGTAAGGTAAGGGGTTGGCCTCCAACATCCGGGAACGCGCCCATCATCCAGTTGGCCATTGTGACAAGAGCGATAAAGGCAATGAGCATGGCGCCCACATTCAACGCCAGTTTCAAGCCCTCCGAGGCCCCGCGACAGGCCGCGTCCAGGAGATTGGCGTCTTGTTTCTCCACCTCAATGCGAACCTCGCCCTTGGTGGGCGATACATCCGTTTCGGGTATCATGATTTTCGCTAGAATCAGGGAAGCGGGCGCAGACATTATGGAGGCAGCCAGCAAGTGACCCGCGTCGGCGCCCATGCCAGCGTAGGCGGCCATCATGCCGCCTGAAACGGTCGCCATGCCGCTGCTCATCATGGCCATTAACTCGGAGCGGGTCATTGTGTTCAAATAGGGTTTAATCAGAAGAGGCGACTCGGTATGGCCCATAAACACGTTGGCCGACGCAGCCAGCGATTCCACGCCCGAGACATCCATCACCCAAACCATCACCCTCGCCATGAATTTCACAACCAACTGGATGATGCCGAGATGAAACAGGACAGCCGTTAAAGAGGAAATGAAGATGATGGTGGACAGAACCGAAAAGGCCACAAAATGCTCTTGGAAACCGTCTCCAAAAAGGAAACGAGCCCCCTCATCGGAGAAACTCATAATCTTTGCAACCAGGTAACGCGCCCCTTCAAAAAAGGCCTCGCCCGGAGCGGTGCGGAGAATGATCAAGCCAAATAGAAACTGAAGACCCAGGCCGGAGAGTATGAGCCGAAGATTGAGCATCTTCCGATTTGAGGACAATAGCCAGGCCAGAAACAACATCACCAATAGACCCAGCAGGCTAATCAATGAATCCATAAAAAAACCTCAAACGCAACCCGCCGGGCGGATATAGATTTGTGAACCAGAGGCCCCAGCTATTCAGATGCGCCGGAAACCTTTATCAACTGCTTGGCGGGCGTCTTCCCAGAAACCAGGGCGGAACGGCGCTTGGCTACATCGCCGTAGGGCAGGGTTTTTGGCGAATAAATTTTTCGGATCTTGCGCACGTAATTGCGGGTCTCTTTATAGGGCGGAATGCCCTTATGCCTGTCAACGGCGTTCTCGCCCGCGTTATAGGCGGCCAACACGTAATCCACATTGCCTTCAAAATAACTCAACAAATAGCGAAGGTACAATACGCCGCCTTTAATGTTCTCTCTGGGGTTCCATGGGTTGTCCACCCCAAATCGCTCGGCTGTGGCAGGCATGAGCTGCATGAGGCCCATGGCGCCCTTGCTGCTTTTCGCTTTCATGTTCCGGCTCGACTCAATTTCCACAACAGACATGACCAGGTCTGGATCGACGCCAAAGGCCCTGGCGATAGGCGTTGCAAGACCCCGTATTTGAGTGCGGGACAACTGGTGTTTTGATCCAGTTGAACGTTGCCTGTTGCTGTAACGGGAAGTTCGAGTTCGGCTTTCCCGGTCCTTCTTCTTCAGGTGTTCCGGAGTATAGGTGTCTACCAGCTTATGGGCTTTTGAGTCGATAGGTCTGTCGGTGATGACCAGATTCCCATCTTTATCCCTGTATGAATAAAGCTTTTGACCAAAAGCGGGACCAATAGCCGCCGCGATGAGTATCGCGCAAATTACCCATCTCATGAGACGCTCCTCCAATTTGCGATAAAGAATGGTTCCCGGGCCTAATTCCTTATCGGAGAGGTTGATTATACACGATTTTCCTTGTTGGGGGAAGCTTTGCTGGCGGTCTATTGGCTTGGGCGCCAACGAGCCACGGCGTTTTTCTTCAAAACAGTGAGTTAAATTACACTTTTTTTCCACCAAATAGTTGAGGCCTTGGTAGAATATAGGGTCGTGTGGGGGTGGCATGCTAAAGTATCTCAAAATACGCAATCTAGCCGTGATAGATGAAGCAGAGATCGAAGTCGGTCCCGGCTATGTCTGCCTCACAGGGGAGTCGGGAGCCGGCAAGTCCGTGCTGATAGACGCCTTACTGCTTCTTGGCGGTGAACGGGCATCCAGCGATCTCGTGCGTTCCGGCTGCGATAAGGCGGTGGTTGAGGCGGAATTTGAACTGGAGCGGGTCGATCCTGAACTGGACCTTCTAGAGGGCAAACAACTGTTTCTCCGTCGCGAGGTCACCCGGGATGGAAAATCTCGGGCCATGGTGAATGGCGTGCTTGTTCCCAATAGCCGACTCCAACTTTACGGCCGTTGCGCTTTTGAAATACATGGTCAACACGGCCAACAGCGTTTGCTCAAGGCCGCCCAACACCAGGCTATCTTTGATGAACAGACCGAGCTTAAATTAAATGTGACGGCCTTCGACGAGCAGGTCTCCTCTTTCAAAGCCGGGTATAAAGCCTGGCGGGAGCTTCGCGAGGGTGAAGCCAACCGATTGAAAGAAATGGATTTTGTTCGCCTGCAGATTCAAGAAATCGAAGACGTTAACCCAACTGAAGCCGACCTGGATCTGGAGTCCAGGCTCAAAAGACTTCGAAACAGGGAACTCATTCGCGATTGTCAACTTGAACTTCATGACATTTTGGAAGAACGCGCCGTTCCCGATCTGAACAGGGTGGGCGCGCTTTTAGGGAAATTGAGCGAGTTCCAGCCCGACCTTGCTCCCTATAGCGAACAGGTTGCCTCGCTTTCAGCCACGCTTTCCGATCTCCAGGCTGAACTGGACTTCGATGACGCAGGCAGCACGCGCGAGCTTCAGGCATTGGAAGAACGGGAGTCCGCTCTTAACCGGCTATTCATGAAATATGGCCGAGATGTCTCAGAAGTTCTCGCAGAACTGGACCGCCTCAAAAAACGATTGGATGATCTCAGCCACGCCTCTGAAGGTCTGGACGACATCTGGGCGGGTCTGGGTCGTGAGTATAAACAACTTCTAGAAGGCAAGAAGCAGTTGCACGCCTTGCGCGAGAAGGCCAAAGGGCCATTCGTAAAAGCCGTAAAACGTGGCCTTGAAGATTTGGCCCTTAAGAATGCCGCTTTTGAAGTAGCCAATATCTGGCCGGAATGGGAGCCTGAGTTAACTCAAGACCACGCCCCCGCTTTGCCCGGCTCCGATGTTTCATTCCTTTTCTCTCCCAACCCTGGAGAAGAGG
>JBNKOV010000166.1:0-9199 GCA_050294955.1 Holophagae bacterium | reverse complement strand
AAGTGGTGTCTTACCGCCAAAACTCGCAATGGAGCGATCCCCCAGACCATCTAAAATGACAAGAACACCCTTGTTTCCAACATTTTTAAAAGGCGGCTTTAGAACCACATTATCTCCCACACAACCAAACTAAACCCTACACCGTCTCAAATACCCTATCGGGATTTCCCGAAAATTCTTTCGACAAAACCGTGACCACCGCTTCCATAACGCCTCGAATGGCCTGCTCCTCGTCTTCATTCAATACAATGGGGATCTGTTTCCTATCCGCCTCATCAAGCAGATATGACTGCAGTTGCCATATTGCATTAAAATAAGTTAGATATCGCTCAGCCCTTCGAGAAGCGACCCTTTGGCCACGGCCTTTCAAACGCTCTTTCAGTTGGTTGCGCTTCATGACCGCAAGAACAACCGGCACCACAATCCCTTCGAATTGTTCAATTAACCGAGCCTGAAGACTGGGATGAACATGTACGCCTTCTAAAATTAAAGATACACGCTCCCGTTCAGCCCGCTTCATGACACCATCAATACCCACGCCAACATGCTCAGATTGGGTGAGATACCCCTCAATAAGGTGAGTTTCAAGACCCACGGGTTGATCGCCCTGGGTTGCCAGGGCCTGCCATGCGTTAAAGGTAGAAGTGTGCAGAACTGGAAGAAGTCTGGGCGGGATCATGAGGCGCATTACCTCTCGCAGCATGTCGGTAGACTGAGTTCGCACAATATCCAGGCGATGGGCCAACTCGGAACTGATGGTGCTTTTTCCGCAACCGGTTGCCCCGCCAACCAACAAAACCAGAGGTTTTCCACTGTCAGAAAATTCCATCCACACCAGATACCGTCTGGCCATTTCAGGGCCTTCATGTTTTCGGAGGTGCTCGTATATATGGCGGGCAAGCTCCATTGTGGTAATGGTAGTCCTGTCCAAACTTCTCAATTCGTTCTCAATGGTGGAAGCGATTACAAAACACTTTTCGCTTGAAAAAGCACATATCTCCAGAGACTTGGACAGATAGTTCTTAGAAAATGGCAACATTTGACCGCTACGGTCACGAACCCTGATATAAACCGGAGGATGGGGGCAAGCCACATAGCGTTCCAGAATCCTGGTAAGACCTTCTTTTTTTAATAAGCCGGAAACCCGGGCGGCAATTTCCTGGGTCGTAATTTCCCGTGTATTGGCCAGGTCATCCTTAAAACGGGAGGCAATTTCATAGGCATCTTTAAAGTTCATGCCGGCTACTTGAAGGGAACGGGTAAGAATGCCTCGCAAAAAAGGAGTATGGCTGTCCTCTTTGGGATCAAATACAATGAGCTTTGCTTTGCTTTGTCTTGCCAATTTGTGACCTCATGCCCCAACATCGTGATTATACACGATTTGGGTAAGTATGTCAATTCATGCCATGGAAGAGAACCAGGTTTACGCATTTTCCAACCGGAGCTAAATTACTCCATGTCACCTTAATTAATACTACAAAATGGCGTCATGAGCTAACGAATTCATGGTTTTTCGGCCATCCCAAAATCCGGCCGTATGGCGTTCCAACCCAAAGTCAATGATCTGAGAACCATAAAGGCAATCAATGCGCACCAAAGTAGCCTTGCCTCTTGAAACCACATGGCGCATAACGCCAGGGGAAGAAACCCAGCTAAAGAGGAAATCAGGGTTGATCTGCGCAGCAGGGATCCGGCCGCCAGCCCAATGTACAGGCCATCATAGATATAGGCAAACCCCGCGACAGCAAGAGTGATACAAAGGAGGGGCATCCATTCCACGGCCAATTGCGCGGCGTCGGGAAAGGAAATCAGTTGTTCTACAATCTGATGGTTGAAAAAAGTAAATACCGCAACAAAGAGAACGACGGTTCCCACATTCCACCCCATGGCGATGCGAACCACTTGCCGCACCGATCCCATATTGCCTTCCCCTTTAAATCTGCCTGCAATCGCCTCAAGGGCAAAAGCGTAACCATCGATAAACAAAGCAGCAGCCTGAAGAAGCCTTACCAGCAATGTATTGGCCGTGAGGGTCTGCGTGTCTATTCGCCCTGAAATATAGGTAAAGGCTCCAAAAGTCGTGGTGAGGCACATTGTTCGAATAAAAATGTTGGCCTGTAGCTGAAAAAGTGGCTGAAATCCCGCGGCAAGCCAGGACAATTTAAATCGGGGTAAATCTCCCCAACAAAGCTTCACCAGGCCCAATCCCGAAAAAAACACAAGGTATTCGGCGATCATGGTAGCGTAACCTGCTCCAGCCGCGCCCATGTCCCATTTTAATATGAACAACCAGTCCCCGAGAATATTGGTGATAGAAAGCACCAAAGTCAGTAAAAGCACCGCTTTGGATTTTTGCCGTCCCAATAACCATCCAATGACTACATAGGAACCCAAGGCAGCAGGAGCGCCCATAATTCGAGCGCTAAAATAATCCAAGCCTGACTGGCGCACTTCGGGATCTTCCGTCAAAATTTGAAAACCCAGGTTCCGAATGGGAACTTGTAAAATGATAAGCGCCAACCCAGCCCCAATTGCAATGAACAATCCTCGGAAGAACACCGAAGCGGAGGCCTCCAAATCTCCGGCGCCATAACTCAATGCCGTCAGACCCGTGGTTCCAATTCGGAGGAAGTTCAAACTGAGATAAACCATGTCAAAAACAACCCCGGCAATGGCGGCTCCGGCCAGAGGCGCTGCATGGGAGAGATGCCCCAAAATGGCGAGATCGATCATATTGGCAAGAGGCAACACCAAATTTGCCAGCACATTTGGAAATGCAAGACTCATAAAATACCGATGTATGGATGGATACAAATTCAGTCCCTTAATTTTCTAATCTTGGTCCAATTATCTGGAAAATATTTAAACTTTCCCAACTAGAAAGTGTTTTAAAGCCAACCCTTTTGGCGGGCGATGCGGGCAGCTTCAATTCGGTTTTTCGCTCCTAGTTTCCCCATAGCCTCTGAGAGGTAATTGCGCACGGTCCCTTCGCTGAGATGCCTTTTTTGAGCGATCTCACGGGTAGCAGCGCCTTGTCCCGCCAGGTTGAGCACATCTCTTTCACGATCCGTGAGCGGGTTGTCCTCCGTCCAAGCGTCCAAGGCAAGTTCGGGATCAATAGCGCGTAATCCCTTGCAAACCTTGCGAATAGCATCAGCTAACTGTTCTGAGGGCGCATCTTTCAGCAGATAGCCCTTGACTCCAGCGTCTAGAGCGCGGCGCAGATAACCCGGCCTTGCGAAGGTGGTTAAAATCACGACTCGAGTTGACAACCCATTTTCCTGCACCAGTTTTGCGAGATCCAAACCAGACAATTCAGGCATCTCAATGTCACTGAGCAAGATATCGGGTTGATGCTCCTTGACAAGATCAAAAGCTGTTCTGCCATCTCCCGCTCGTGCAACGACGGAAATATCACCATCAAGCTCCAACAGGGCTGCAATGGCGCCCAAGACCATGGCTTGATCCTCTGCAATGACCACTGTTACCATGTTATCCCTCGCATGCCAGGGCTTCGAGAGGCGCCGTCACCTTCAAGCACATCCCATCCCGAATATCCACCCCGAGCCAACCGCCGATGATGCGAAGCCGATCACGCATGCCGGAAATGCCGCTCCCCTCTTGTATGGGTCCGCATTTTCCATTATCCTCAATCGTCATCTCAACCAGTGAATCTCGAACCGAAAAACCGATGGAACAGGAAGTCGCTTGGGAATGCCGAATCATATTGGTGACCGCCTCACGCAACACCATGGCGAAGACAGCCTCGGTTTTTGGAGAAAACTCTATACAAGGTGTTTCATATTGAAAATCAATGCCCAATACTTCAAGCGCCCTGCGGGCATTCGTTACCTCTGCCTCAAGACCGGAATCCCGATAACCCGAGACCGCATCCCTCACCTGTCTTAGGGCCTTGCGGGAGATGGCTTCGACGTCGCGGATCTCACGGGCCGCCTGCTCCTGGTCCCGATCCATAAGTCTGGATGCCAGTTCTGACTTCAATGCAATTACCGAGAGGGTATGACCCAGCAAGTCATGCAAATCTCTCGCGATACGCTCTCTTTCAGCTACTGTCGCGAGGTGACGAACCTCCTCTTGAGATAGGCGTAATAGCTGATCTTTCTTCTCCATTTCAGAATAGTAGATGTTGATTACACCCACAATGGCTGACATGGTCGTCCCAAAGAAAATGGTCGCCCAGTGGATGTCAAGCATCTTCAAATATGGAACCATGACCAAAAGTATCAAAGCCAGGGAAATAGCGCCAGCTTTAACAGTATGAAACCGCCCGGCATAGGCGCATGCATAGATGTAAAAAACGATCGACCCGGAGTTGATGGGACTTAGGACCAGACCGATGCAAGTTATAATGCCCATTACAAGCGCAAGAGATCTCCCCCTGACCCAATACCCTTTAAAGTAGAGAAATAAGAAAAGTGCAAGCCCTACCGCATGAAGCCCATGTTCCATCACGGAAAAGGATCCCATCCTCCAGGGTAAGATGAAAGCGGTCAAATAAGCTAGCCAGACATAGGGTATCCACCCAACATCCCGGCGGTTGGGCAAAAGGCGATGATGTATTTTCCTCAGCCATTCCATAAAACCATCTCCGCCGATTCAGTATCGGCTAGCCGCTATTGTATCAGTCTTGAGTCTTTCTTCGAAACCCGATCAATGCGAGAATCAAAAAAAGAACGGTCTGCCCAAAAAGCACAACCGTATGGACCCAAGGATTTCCTCCCACGTCCATGTCCAAGACCTTCAAAGCAAGCTGTGACAGATGATAGGGAGGGAAAATTACGGCTGTTTTCTGCAACATTTGAGGCAAAAGGCTTATGGGGATCCAAAGCCCAGATAGAAAGGCCATGGGAAGGTACACCAGATTCACCACAGCGACGGCTGATTTGGACCTGGCCCAACAGCCAATAACCAGGCCAAGTGCGCAAAAGGGTATGCTTCCCAGTCCCAGAATGAGAATCAGTTTGAACCATTGGGTCCAGGAGAGAGACACCTGCCCAGCGAAAGCGGCCAGATTGAAGAGCAAAACGAGAAGAATCTGGCCTAGTATCAGGCTCATTACAAGTTTGGCGGTAAAATAGGCCATGGCTGGCATGGGAGACGCCTGTTTCAAGAGGAGCCAACCCTGCCCACGTTCGGTTGCTACACCCACGCCAAACCCAAAAAGGGCCGGTCCCATAATTCCAAAAGCGCCATAGGTGGCCACCAGATAGGTGGCTTGATCCAAGCTTCCTTTTCCAAAAACAACGCCAAAGAACAGATAGAACATGAGTGGAAAGGCCAAACTCGGCAATACAAAACCTGGGGTTCGCCAGACATTGAGAAATTCATATTTAGATTCTAAAAAGTAAATGGACATCATGGACCTGCCAGGTGTGTTCATGCTACGGCCTCCTCCTCAATTTTCGCTTGGGTTAAACTCAGGAAAGCCTCTTCCAAACCAACTCCCACAATTTCCAGGTCGCTAAGGTCAGGATCTTGGCTTTAAAAGGGCCCTAGCCGTGGTTTCCGCCTGATCGGTCAATAACTCCACGCCAAGTCCAAACTCTTTTACAGCCAATACGCCTGGCAACTCCCGTAATTGAACCTGAGTCAACCGGGTGCGACACCGCAGCCGTTTATTGACCGATAGGGTCTTAATCTCCTCAGGCGTGCCCTGAGCTATGATCACGCCTTTATCTACAATCACAATACGATCAGCCAGATAATCCGCTTCCTCTAAATAGTGGGTCGTTAACGCTACACCGACCCCGGCAGCAACGAGATTGCGGATTTCCGCCCACATTCCCCGCCTGGCTTCAACATCCAAGCCCGTCGTAGGTTCATCGAGAAAAACCAATTGAGGATTGCCGCAAACTGCCAACCCAAATAAGAGGCGCTGTTTCTGTCCACCGGATAGCTTTCCATAATATCGATTTTCCAAACCTTCCAGGCCCGCGATTGACACAACCCTTTCAATTGGAATTGGGGTAGGGTAATAACTGGAAAAAAGACGGATATGTTCTTTTACTTTAAGAGTTTCCGGCACACCGGAAACCTGCAGCATAGCCCCAGTCCTCATCCGAGCCTTCGGACTGCAAGGGCTGGTTCCAAAAAGAAGAGCCTCACCTTTATCGGGCTGAAGAAGGCCCATCATCAAGCTGATAGCTGTGGTTTTCCCCGCCCCGTTTGGACCAAGCACAGCCACAACCTCTCCGGGGTAGATCTCCAAACCAACTCCAGACAAAGCTTGTACCGAGCCGTAGGCTTTATGGGCATTGGTCAACTGGGCCAATGGCGCATTTGTTTGTTTGTTCATGGCATTCCTCTCGATTCAATTTTAAAACAGGCCTGACCGACCTGCTCTTAATATGAAGCCAGAGGAATTATGCGAGTAGTCCCCTATGTCATCCCTTTGGAATGACAAATGTCAGATCTATTGATAAATGCTACATTTCAAGTAAGTTGAACACTCATCTTTTTTGAGCTCCCCTTGAATTAAAATGGGAAATGCTTGCCTTTGTTTCTTACCAGATAAAGGTGAGGCAGGTTAAATGGCCAGGGTCTCCCAAACCATGTCTGGTTTGCCATACAGTTCATGGAAGTTGGCGGTAGTCTGCTCAATAACCCGATCCAACGCCAACTCCTTGATTTGGGCCACAGCTTCCGCGACATGACGCACGAATGCAGGCTCATTCCGTTTGCCCCTATGAGGAATAGGCGCCAGATAGGGGCTGTCAGTTTCGATGAGAATCCGTTCCAGCGGTGTTTGTTTTACAACCTCTCGCAGATCTGAGGCGCTTTTAAAAGTAATAATCCCGGTGAAGCCTATGTGAAAACCCATTTCAAGGAAAGCCTGCGCTGTGGGTAGCGTCCCAGTGTAACAGTGGATATGACCGCCACGAGGAACAGGGTTCTCGTCAAGAATCTTGAGGGTTTCAGGCTCCGCATCCCGAGTATGGATAACAACAGGCAAATCCAATTCCCGGGGTTTTCGGATTTGGGCGCGAAAAGCCTCGATCTGGATATCCCTCGGGCTGTTGTCGTAGTAGAAGTCTAGTCCGATTTCACCCCAGGCAACCACCTTGGGATGGCGGGCCAGGGCTGCCAATTGACTTATTACCTGATCATTGACGGTGTCTGCATCATGAGGGTGAACGCCGACAGCGGCATAAATGCCAGGTGTTTTTTCGGCCAGGTCTACCACTGTCTTTGACTCTTCCAAGTTGCAACCCACTTGAAGAAGTTGGCTAATCCTAGCCTCACAGGCCCGCTTGAGAACTTGATCCCGATCCGCATCGAAACGAGGCGTGTAGATATGACTGTGCGAGTCAATCAATTTCGTTCTCCATTAAGCCGATCGTCAATTTCAAGTCTCAGCATATCCATACCTTCAAGGTCTTTACCGTTGGTTCTGAAAATAACCTGCCCGGATTCATCGACCAGTGAATAGGTTGGAAAACCTGGTGTTGTGAGCAGATCCACCGAATAGCCCATATAGTCAAAGTAGAAACGTTCGGGCTGTGCAGTTTTGGCGAAAAACTTTTTTAGCATTTCGTGCTGAACGCCAAAGTCCACGCCATTCTCAAAATTGATTGAAACGGATTTCAGTCCCTTTCCTTTGTACTTGTCCACCAGAGCCTTATATTGGCTCCAGACCTCGGGCTCGCCACCCGCATCAATGCTCCAAAGCTGAATGAGGGTGAGATGCCCATCCAATTTCAAATCTTCTTTGGTCTTATCCATGCGGTAAACCTTAATGCCAGGAGGAAATTTATAACTCTCGTAGGCCCAGCCTTTCTCATACTGTGGAACATCTACCTTAACCGATTTAATCTGAGCGTGCAGCGACAAAGAAATCAAAAATCCCGAAATGCAAATGGCAAAAAATCTCATGCTTATTCCTCAATCCGATGACGGCCCATGTAGCCGTCATGATATCCGTGCCGGTAAAGAATATTGGCTTCTGGATACTCCCAACAGTAATAATCCTTGCCGGTATCGAAATCTATGGTGAATGGTTGTTTGGGAATGGCTCCAAGTTTAAATACGGTTTCGGCCCAATGTTGTATAATATGCTGAAGGCGCTCGTGGGCTTCACGAGGGTCGCCAAGATGGTGGCGCACCTCATTAGCCTTGCGCTCAGCTTCTTGAGTCACCTCAGTTAACCAGGGCAGCAAAGCCCTTGCTTCCTGAAGTGTAAATACTTTATCTGTGTGGGACATCAAGCCAATCCTTGGAGGTTAGGGTCATGCAAAACGGAAATGGAGAACTCCGAGTGATTGTTTGTAAAGGCCCCAGTTGCAGTCTCCTGGGGGGGGACGCCCTGGAGAACTGGTGCCGTGAATTAAATCAAGCGGGTTTGCCAGTGAAACACGAAGTTTCCGGCTGCACCGGCAACTGCCTTGAGTCGCCGGTGGTTCAGTGGAATGGCCGTTACATTACAGAATGCAATCCCGAAAAGTTAACAGGCCAACTCATTGAAGAGGGTTGTTTTTAACAGCGAATCACTGAGCTACAACGCCAATACCGCCAATCTGGTAGATGGTGGTTCCCTCGGTGATTGTTGAAGGATCGAAGGTTTCGCCTTTTTCTTCAGCCAGATGCTGAAAATAGCTGATGGCTTTTTCTTTTGTGAGATCAAATTTGTAGACCGTACCTTCGGCCAGCACCTGCTTGCCAACCAGCTTCTTGTCAAAAACGATCTCTCCGTCCTTAACTTTGATCCGAACCTGCTTGCCGCTGGCTTCCATATCCAACCAACAGCCAGCCATGGGGCAAACTTCCTTTACTTTACCTTCTACCTTGATCACTTTCCCCAGGTAATTTTCTGGGTTCTCCATCAGGGCTTCAATTGTCACGAGAGGGGTTTCCTGCTTTGGCGCTTTCCCGTAAACGGCGGGGCCGTCCATCAGACTGACCATCAACATAAATACAAACATGGGCTTACTCCTTAACTTTCGACGCCTCAGACGCCGGAATCCTCTATTTTATCCTAAAGCGACCCGTTCGTGTGAAGTAGATTTCAATCCATAACATCAATGATTTGGAGACGACCCGCCATGGTAATAACAAGATGCTTCGCATAATAAAGGCACTGAATAGGGACTCCAAGAATGCACAGGAAAAAAGCCCAGACATGTCCACAGACATGAATGCCAACATTGGTGTAAGAGGATTTTCATTTCTTCCAGAGGTTGAG
>JBNKOV010000165.1:0-9236 GCA_050294955.1 Holophagae bacterium | reverse complement strand
TGCCGCCAGAACAAGCGGAGATCCCATTGCTGGTGAAATCTTCCATCCCTATCGAGGTTTTAGAGCGCAAAGAATACGCTCAACCCGATGTTTTCGATACGGTGCTGAGCTTGTTCTCCATTGAAAGTGATCACTTTAAGGAAAACCAGGGTTTTCTTGAGGACCGTCGTTAGGATCTCTATTGGCCAGTCCATCCTTTTCCTTACAGCCAGGGCCATGTATCGATTGCTGGGCGAAGGGAACGACCATTGCATAATCAAGGCGATTCCTGTTCAGTCGATGCTTTTAAAGAAAACATCCACAACCCAATAGGGTTTCGGGGGATGGGAGCCGGTGAAGGCTTTTTCCCAATATTTCAGTTTGTTGCCGTGTTGGTCGGTTTGTCGCCGGACCTTGGGCGAGAGTAGGAATCGGCCCAGGTCGGCCTCTGAGAGATGGGTTAGCTCATGGTCGGAACTGAGCCCATCTGCGTTCCTATCATTCCAGATGTAGAGGTTTTGCCAGACGCCATCGTGTGGGGAAATCACGCCGTCGTGATTGCCTTCTAGGGATTCAAGGTCATATTGAGCCAGCGCTTCAAACCCATGATGGGCCTTGCGTCCTTCCAACCACATCATGCTCCCCTGGCCGAACAGCTCGGCCCCACTGTCTACGACGCCGTTTTCATTTAGATCCAAGACCAGGAACGCATCATCAGTGTCTGAACGCAGCCACTGGACATGAACGGGTTCGTCGATGCCGTAGAGGTCAAACCAGACCCCTCCTTCGGGTCCGCTGAAATCAAAGCCGTTGCGGTTTATATCGACAACCAAGGGTGAATTGCAATCCCCAGCCGCCTTTAATTGGTTTGTGCAATCGGTTCCAACGCCTGGATCAATAAGGGAACGCCATACGTTCCTGGCGTCATAACAATCGGTCGTGCGCACAGTCTTGCTGTCATACCCGCCCAACGGACGCGGTCTCATGGGTCCCATGAGACATTCGTTATTTTCTACATCCAGCAAGCCCAAAGCATGGCCTAACTCGTGGGTTAATATGGATGTTAGCTCTTCATTGGAAAAGGTATGTCCGGAACTATTTCCAGTATAAAGGGTGATAGATTTTTCAGTTATATCATAAGATCCCAGAACTTCTGCCCCATTTTGATCAAACACCCCACTTGAGCCTTGAACTAAATTTACTTGAACTGTTGCGCCGCCTGACCCGTCGAAACAGATGCAGGGAATCGCCTGACACGAGTTATTCCATTGTGCTGCAGCCCCTTGCCCAACACCAGCGGGCAAACCGCTGGGCAGAAGGAGGTTGATGCCATTGGCGCCTTCAGCAGAGACCCCGTTGCCGCTGGGAAATGAGTTGCCTGAATGAACGGGGGACAAACATGCGATTAAGCAAATCAAACAAAGGAGAAATCTCATTTCTTTTTCTCCCAACGCGGCTCTTCTCGCACGGGGCGAAGAGCCGCCAGTTGGGCCAGGCGGGCAATCATTTCATCGAATGTGCGAATGCCCTCTAGATCTGGATCGCCAATTAATTCAGGTGGAATAATCAAATCGCCGTTTTTTGCTTCTCCAAAAATAAAATTGTATCCAGTGAAGATTAGGGAGCCCAATTCATCGCCGCTTATTAGAGGCGTAAACACAAGAAAGCGTTTACCCTCAAGGGGTTTATCATCAAAGATATACCTGGAGTCCGCCACACAAAGTGGAACATGTCCCAGCATGAAGGAAGTAGGCCATTTTATTAGATAGAAATACTCATCTACCCCACGAGGCACACTCATTTTATCTAAAGGAAACCTTACGGTTTGTTCTATCTCCAAGGTTACAAGCTCGGAGGGCGTTCCATAAAAAAAGCCATGCTCTGTATGACGCGCTATTCCAGTGAAAATATAATGAGAGCTTCGCAAAACCCCATCAAAATTGTGGGCAAGTGGCACATGACCGAAACTACCCACACAGGGGTCTTCATCGCCTTTTTTCAGTCTTTTCTCTTGGCTCCGTCTTACCCCTCGCAGCCGATTACAAGTGTACTCAGTAAGCATACTTTCCAAGGGCATGCCCCCATCTGCTGTCACCAATGCCCCGTTTTGCCAGGCTATCAATGACAAGGAGACCCACATCATGTTCGTCCCTTGGTAATGTCTTATAATTTGCGGAGGCGCGTAGTCTTCTTGGAAGCCGAAGGCTGAAAGGGAAAGCGTCCACATGATCAGGATTTTTTTCATTTCTTCCCCTCCAAAATGGCGTGATTGACTGCATGCTAGCCTGTTTATCTACACTTTGTCAAGCGAACAACACAAGTTATTTATAACTTTACACGAATCGGCCAAAAATATCTATGGTTAGATGCTAAAATAAGGGAAAAAATCAAGTTAGCCTCCCCGGTCACTGGGGTAGTCCCAGGCAGGTTGTTGAAGTGTGGCTTTTGCCCTATTCATGGAAAAAACGGGCTTGACTGGGTCGAGGAGTGAAAAAGCCCTAAAAAACCTAACCCGTTTATTTCATATACCTACACTCTCTTGGTCAAGTTTTCCCTTCATCTGTGCATCTATTTCCCTGACCTGGGTAAGTTTTGCGGCGTGTTGAGCGTCTTTTGCCTCGGCTTGGGCGAGTTTGGCCTCCATTTGGGCCACCTTTCCCCCGGCTTGGGCCAGGCTTGAGCCGTGTAAATCACCTTTTACATCAGGCTGATCTAGTTTGACGATGTTTTAAGAATTCAGATACTCGGCCTGTGAAGGTGTTGCGGGCTCTTGCTCGATTTTTCCCTGGCGTTGCAGGTTTTGCGCTCATGGGAGTATCTATTTCGTCGAGTCGTGAATGGATTGCCGGCTTATGTTTAGGTATTTCCACGACTTGTGAAAGTATTTCCTCGATGAGTTCTAGCATGCCCAGGACTTGTTTTAGAACCGCGGATGATTGGGCAAACTCTATTGGGAACTGGGCAATTGGAACGCCTAAAGCCGCAGCGCTAGCCTTGAGGTGAGAAAGGTCGGAGCGCCGCCCTGCCTAGATGACTTCCAGGTCTTTATGGCGGATCCAGCCGTTGAAGCCATTTGCCAGTCGAATTCTGCGCCAGCCCTCTGTTTCATCCAAAATGCGACAACTGATGCCTTCGTGGATGGTAAAACTGATGGGCTCTTTTGAAGAGGGACCCGACAAGACGTTGACCTCTTTTGAAATGATCACGGCCATATCAGTTCGAGTGATCTGATGGTATTGAACAAAAGCGGCCCCCATGAGGAGTAAACCCAACACAGAACCCGTCACCAAGACATAGCCAATCCACTTCCCTGTCTGTGGTTTTAGGACCATCCCAAGGGATGCCAATCCACCCAAACATAATAAAGCCAACGAGAGGTAAAAAGTAACATCGTAATTTAAACGATGCGTAATCGCTTCCAAACCCCGCGAAAAGGCCTCGTCCTCCTCGTCTATGACAGGGTCAACCCTGCTCTCGGCGGCCAAAGCCAGGTTATTCGCGATATCCTCGTCGCCAGGAAGGTACTTTCGGGCTTTGTAGTAGTGAAGGACCGCCTTGCCAAGATGGTTGGATTTAAAATAGGCGTTCCCCAAATTGAAGTGCAGGTCGCCATTGCCAAACCCCTCGGCCAGAAGGGATTCATACAGATCGACCGCATCTTGAAATCGCTCTTCCTGATAGGCCTGATTGGCCTGAGACCAGACGTCGGCCTGAGCGGGTTGGGGCATCATGAGGAAGAACAGCGTCCACATCATTTCAACACTCCTTCGATTTCTTCAATGGTGGCGGTCGCCTTATTCAAAAGCTGCTCTCTTGAGGCTGGCGAGGATGGGGTGAATCGGGCGAGATCACAGGCTTCGATACACTCCTCAACCTTTGTGAAATGAGACTCATCGATGCCGTCCCGGTTAAATCGATCCCTTATGGCGTCCAGGGAAATCCCCTTCCCTGCTCGCTCCCATTTATCGCCGAAATAATTGAGGATGGCTTCCGAGAGGCCTGCGTAAAAGGCGTCTGAATCTCCAGCCTTGCCATTCAACCCGCTCAATGCCTTCTTAAAGTTTCTCAAGGCATAGCGTGGCCGGAACTGGACCTGGCGGGACGTGATTCGAAAATGAGCGGTAAGCGCCAGAAACACAAGGAGATCTAACGCGAGAAACCCGACAACGGTCCAAACCAGTACGGTGGGTTTGGGGTGAGATTGGTCTTTCATGTTGGGGCCGAGATCGCCTAACTTGATGAAGCTTAGATTCTGTTCGGCCACCATTCGCGTCTCGCCACCGACCTGAGTGGTCTGCCCAAGCCCCTGTCCTGGCAGGACTTCTAGAGGAATGGCGGGGGCATCAGCGGTTTTATAGGTCTTGGTTCTCAGGTCGAAATAGGAGAGCTGAGGAACCGGTATCTGAAACTGCCCTTCTCGCTTGGGCACAAGTGCAAATAGCCAGGTCTTGCGAAAGGAACCGCCTCTGATTTCATCCAATGTGGGGGAACCCCCTTCAAAGACCTCGAAGTCGCTGCCCAGCCCAGCCGGTTTAATCTGGTTGATGGCGGAGAAATTGCCATTTCCTGTAATTTCAATGTTGTAGGATACAGAGTCGCCCACTTTCACGCTGGTTTGATCGAGGGAGCCTTTAATCTCAAAGCTGCCCACCAGCCCCGAAAAATCGGTGGGTTTGCCTTGTTCGGGCAACGGTTTGATGTTCAACTTAACCGGCTCGGTGTCCCGTCTCACCCTCTGCCAGTCTGCAAAGAAACTGTTGCCTGCGGTCACGGAGAGCTGAAAGGAGGCGGCTGGAATTTCTATTTCACCGGATCGGTTGGGATAGAGCTTCTTTCTGCTGGCGACAAAAGTAATGTACTCCTTGCCGTTCATCCGGGTGATCCGCTCTTCTGTATCGCCCTGACCTTCCTCTACCCAAAAATCTTTAAAGTCAGGAAGTTCCATAGAAGAACCCTGACTGCTCAGCCGGACGTTGCGGGTGCGGTAAATGACCACTTCTACGGGAATGGGCTCACCCATGTAGTATTCGGTTTTGGGGGTTTTGAGTTCTGTAAAA
This sequence comes from Holophagae bacterium, assembly GCA_050294955.1. Lineage (GTDB taxonomy): Bacteria > Acidobacteriota > Holophagae > Acanthopleuribacterales > Acanthopleuribacteraceae > JBNKOV01. The sequence continues at coordinate 4,200 of JBNKOV010000165.1, read as the reverse complement.
ACCTCGGCCTCTTGGGAGCTGGACCGGCGAGGACGTCCAAAGCGATCTCGCGAGCGTTGTACGGCGCGGCTCTGCTCTGTTACGGTGATCTGAGTTGGCTGGCTGGTAAAGGTTTTTCCATCGTAGATGACGGTCTGAGCCGGGAAGATGAACTTGCCCTCTTTTTTTGGGTACAAGTTGTAGATGTAGCTTTCGCTGGAGCTGGACACGCCATTGATGAAGGACATGGAGGTAGAAGTGCTGGGGCGTCGGCTGCGCAGTTCAAAGGGACCGGTGTCCATGCCCCCTTTAAAGGAGGGCTGCCGCCCTTGAGTCCCGTTTTCCACTTTAATGGTGAACTGAATCACTTCATTAACCGCCACTTCCCTGGGAGAAACCTCGAAGGTAACCTGGGCAAGTCCCATTAGGGGAATGATGAGAAAAAGGGGCGTCAAGCGTTTCATGAGCTATGTATCCTTTGTCTTCGGCGTCTGGTCGCCATGTGAATTTGTTGCTTTTGGTCTCCATTCTGGGACGGAAGACCGTGGGTTGTCTGAGGTCTGTGCCGGCTTGAGCGCGGATTTCAATCTACCAATCCTTGGCCCGTCTGCGCTGGGGACCTAATTTACGTTTTTGGTATTCCTTCTGCTGCTTTTTCTCTTGCTCGCTGAGAGCTTCGAGAATCTGCTGCTTCATGGATTCATCCATTTTATCCTGATTTTCTCCCTCTTGGGCCTGTTGTTGCTGCTGTTGCTGTTGATCTTCTTTATCTTTCTGATCCTGCTGATCTTGTTGATCCTTTTCCTCTTGATCCTGCTGATCCTGCTGGTTCTGGTTCTGGTCACCATCCTGCTGGTCTTGCTGATCTTTGTTCTGCTGATTCTGTTGGTCTTGCTGGTCCTGACTTTGTTGGTCCTGGTTCTGTTGGTCCTGGTTCTCTTCGCTCTGACCGTCCTGGCTCTGCTGCTGCTGTTGGTCCTGGTTTTCCTGGTCCTGGTTTTCCTGATCCTGCTGATCCTGGTTTTGTTGCTGCTGTTGTTGCTGTTGCTCCATCATTTTCAGGGCAACTTCCAGGTTGCGCTTCGCGTCCTGGTCGTCGGGGTTGGCCCTCAGGTAATCCGCGTATTGCTTTACCGCATCCTGCATTTTCTGGTTGGCCATCTGCAAATTGCCCAGATTGAAACGGGCTCTGTTGGAGGCTTCTGAGTTCTTGGCGCTAATGGCTTTCTGGAAAAATTCGGAGGCCTTCTCCATATCGCCCATGGCGGCGTAGGTGTTTCCAATATTATAGGCAAGGGCGCCGTCTCCGGTATCCTGGCCATAGAGGTCCAGATAGGATTTCAACGCCTCGTCGTATTTTTGTTGATGAAAAAGCTCATTGGCCTCGTTGTTGCGCAGGGGCATCTGCCGATCCAAGATCTTGTTTGCAGCGATTACATTGCCACAAACCATGAGGATTGCAAGGGTTAATAGATATGTTCTCACAACTTCACCCCCTGGGTCCTTCTGAGCTTTTTGAAGGACCGGTTACTCAAACTGTACGCAATTGTCAGCAAAAGGATCGAAATAAGCAAGGGAATCTGGTATCGATCTTCCATTTGATGATGCCTTCTGGAGCTGAACTCGGCTTCTTCAGAGGCTTCCAGAGTTCGGTAGATTTCCACCAGCTCTGTTCCCGCTTCTGAAACACGATAGTAATCGCCATTGCCCTTTTCGGCAATAGCCTTGAGGGTGGTTTCATCTAACTTGGTAATAATGAGGTTGCCAGCCTGGTCCACCTTGAAATCGTCTTCTTTTTGCGGGTTGGGAATTCGGGCGCCGGCCTTGCTTGGGTGCCCAATGCCTACGGTAAAAACCTGGATCCCCTGCTCTACCGCTTTTTGAACGGCGGGGATGGGGTCGTCCTCATGGTTTTCCCCGTCGGAGAAAACCACCAGCACCTTTTGGGCGGTGGATTCGCCGCGGCCAAAGGTTTCGATGGCTTCTTCCACGGCCTTCCCGATGTCGGTGCCGGCATCGGTTATGGAGCCAGGCTCCAGACCCGAAAGGAACATGCGCACAGCGGCGTAGTCAACCGTAAGCGGGCAGTAGGTGTAGGCGCTTCCCGAAAAGGCGATCAAGCCTACCCTGTCCCCTTCCAGCAGGTTGAGGAACTTATCCACTTCCTGGCGGGCTTTGGAAATGCGGTCTGGAGGAACGTCCGTGGCCCGCATGCTCTCGGAGACGTCAACGGCGATGAGAATATCGATGCCGCGAGCGGTGAGGGTCTCCAGCTTAACCCCCCACTGAGGGCGCGCTGCGGAAGCAATGAGCACTCCTACGCCCAACATCATAAAAATGAGGTAGATCAAGCGTCTCTCAAAACCAGCGCCCATGATCATGAACGTCTTATCGCCGCCCACCATGGCTTCTACCTGACGACGCCTCTTCCGTTCTGCAAGAATGAAGACCAGCAGCATCAACGGCAATAGAACCAGGAAATAGAGAACCTTAGGGTTAGCAAAACTCATCAGGGCACCTTCCTGCATAAAATCTGGCTAAAGGCCACCTCAATTAACAACAGACAACAGCCCGACCACAGGAACCACTGGAACCATTCCTTCCAAAGCTGATAGTTCTTCACAACCACCTCGCTCTTCTCCAGTTCGTCGATAACATCGTAAACTCTTGAAAGATCTTCAGATGTGCGAGGTCTGAAAAAACGTCCGCCCGTCTTTTCGGCGATCTGTTTTAGGGAGGCTTCGTCAACGTCCGTGCGGCCCGGGCTGCCGAATCCAATGGTGTAAACCCGAATGCCTTCGCTGGCGGCAATCTCAGCTGCGCTAATTGGCGCAATATTGCCCGCCGTATTGGCGCCATCGGTGAGTAGAATGATCACCTTGGATTTTGCATCGGATTTCCACAGGCGAGAAACCCCGGTCGCCAGGGCGTTTCCAATGGCGGTCATCCGCATATCTTCGGGAAACAAATTCATATTCACTTCGGATAAAGCTAGGGAAACCAGAGAGTAATCAACCGTAAGCGGGCATCGGGTCAGACTTTGCGTGCCGAATGCAATGAGCCCAATTCGATCCGCCTCTCTACCTTCAATAAACTGCTGCATGACATCCTTGGCCACATCCAACCGGGTGACCTGCCTCCGGCCCTGTTGCATGTCGTTTATAGACATGGTGCTGGAAACGTCCAACACCAGCATGATATCCACGCCGAAAGTTTGAATTTCCCGCATGTCGTTGCCGCTCTGGGGCCTGGCCAGGGCCAGGATAAGCAGAACCATGCCGGGATAGCGCAACCAGTGCAAATGGGGCGCAATCACCGTCCGCCAACTGCCTGGCAGATTGGATAGGAAGTGGCCGCCGCTGAACAGCACCGAAGCCCGCCCCCGGCGATGACTCCAGTAATGATAGATCAACAGCCCCAGAGGCAGCAGGAGCAGGAGCAGATACCATGGGTTAGCCAACCGCCACATTGCCCACCTCCTCTTCCTGGGGTTTCAATAGTTCCACCAGTTGGTAGGCCTGATTCACCACCTGCTTGTTCTCCGCCTCAAGGGGATCGTGTTTCGCATATTTCACCCGGTCGCAGAGGTCCTGGAAATCGCGGTTCAGATCCAAGAAGCCTTCCGGAAGATGTTTCTGGCTCATAATCCAATCTTCAACTTCGAAGCTGGTCATCTCCTCGGCGTTGATATGGTAGAGCCGATGGTAGTAATGACGAATAATCTGGTTGATGGCCACGTGGAAGGCCTTGTATTGTCCCTCTTTAAGGAGCGAACCATGGGTCAACTCTCTAAGGCGGTCAATGGCTTCCCGGTAGGGCGGAACCAGTGGGACCACCTTTTCGGGCGCGTCCTTTTTCCTGGAAATAAGGAAGTAGGCGACGATGCCGATAATCAGAACCAGCAGGAGAACGCCACCGAGAATAAACGGCCAGATGGGCGGCACCTGCATGGCCACCTGATCCTTGCCTGGGGCCAGTTCCTGATCTTCTTCGGGCAACATGTTCATAATCTCGATGGACAACTCGGGCGTGGTAAAGGTCTGCTCCGAGCCGTCCGGCGCTTTGGCCTTAATGGTAATGGCGGGCGTTTTGAACTCGCCAAAGCGGTACCAGGCCAGCTTTGCCTTCATTTCGGCCACGTAGAGATCCGTTGTTTCAAGCCTGGCCGGTTCAGACCAGGTCTGGCTCAAAATACTGGCGTCGCCCAGAGGATCGCTCAAG
>JBNKOV010000164.1:0-9239 GCA_050294955.1 Holophagae bacterium | reverse complement strand
ACAACACCTCGCCGTCAAAACCGCCGGATTGCTTGGGCGTATGCAACAGCCAGCGATCCAGAGAGGAGACCTTCATAGCGGGGGCTTGGGAGGTGGGTCCATTGAGTTTGAGCGCTGGCGAGGCCAGATCCGACACCAGCGTTTCGGCCTGGCGGCCAATGGACACGCTGTAATCGTCTTCGGAAACCCGAAACGAGGTTTCCAGCAGGTAGGGGAAGGATTCATTTCCCGAAACCGTATAGAACTCAGAAAGCGACTCGCAGTCTTTGCTCACGTTCACCGAATAGTTGATAACCGTTTCCCCGGCAAGATCCCAGCCGTCGGCGTTGGGATGGGGCAGAAGCACCTGCAACCGGCCGTCTTGGGTGACCGAAAGGGCGTCGCCCGTGATGAAAGTGGGTGCGCTGAATGCGCCATTGGAGGTGAACTCGCGAGCCACATTGTCGTCGGCCTTGGCTACGATGCCTGAGGGAAACGCCACGGTTAAATAGGTTTCGCCGTTCTGGCGAACTTCAACCGATTTTTCCCTGGGATCGAAATCCAGAGGCAGCTTTTCTGGAGCAAGGGGGTCTTCGAAAGCGACCTCGCCCTTTGCGGTGACATCGACCTGGGTTACTTCAATAACCGCCCGATGGATATCGTCTACATAAAGGTCGTAATTGCCGGCGGGCAGATAGCCCACGCGCACGTTAAACTGTTGGTAGTCCAGACGTTGATAGAAATTGAGATAACCCGAGGCTTGGGGCGCGCGGCCTGTGCCGATGAGATTGACTCTTATGTCGATGGTGTCGAGGTCGGTGGGATCGTCAACCGTTTGGGGCAGCAGAACGCCCATTTGCACCAGTTGGCCGCGCATGATTTCCACCTGACGGCCCAGAAACTCAAAATCAAAACGATGGGTCCCAAACTCAGCAGGCTCTCTAAAGACAGCCAGGCCAACGGTTCCTTCCTCGCCCTGGCTTTCCACGGTCATCACGGCCCGCTCCACGCCTTCCACAAGAATGGCGTATTCACCCTGTTCCAGGCCATGGGCCTCGATGGTCAACTCTTCGTGGAACTCGCCTTTGGTGTAGCGCACCTCGCCAGAAGCCCCGGCGGCCTGTTCTGTTATGGTCATGGCGACAGAAAAGCCATCGGGCAGTCGCTCAACCCCGTTGTCTGTTCGGCCCTCGTCGGAATCGTCGATATCGTCGCCCGTTCCAGTGGTGTCGCCGGTTCCCGTGTCTCCCGGATCCCGATCTTCCTGGAAGGCCAGGATCTGAGTGGAAAAAGCGGGAAGGACAGATGTGGGAAGGGCTTGGGGCGTCCAACTCAAGGTATTTCCGAAAAGAATCAGAATCAGGGTGCTGGTCATGGCGTCTGCTCCAAAATAGGTTCAAGGCAGGTGATTTTCACAGGCGCAAAATTCCGGCCTTGTCATCAACATGTCTACAGCATAACATATAATGGAGATCGGCGCCCGGCAAGCCGCATCATCATAACCAAATCCTTACTTGACCTGCCCGACAAATCTCTGTAGAGTGGACTTATGATTAGATTGGCTGTTTTTCCTTTCTTATTCGCATTAACTACCTTGGCCGGGTCGCCTGAACCCTACCGCGTTCAGAAATACGCGGCCTACAAAGCCCATTCCATTCTGCCCAACAGCCTGAAATTTCTCGTCAAGAAAAATGGCAAGCATCTCTTCCAGGGCATGGAGCAGGGTTTGAGGGTGCCCGCCCACCGCATCGACGCCAACATGATCATGGGTGAGACCAACAAAATTTCCGACATGGTTTCCCACCAGAGACCCTTTAAGGAAGTGGTTCACCAAATGGGATTTGTCTCAGGTTTGCTGGCCATTCACACCAACCCGTCCCTGGACGGCAAGAACTACGTGAAGACCGGTTTCAATTATTACTCCAACCTGAAATTGAGCGAGTTCCTGTTTGTGTTCGACGGATACGAGGCCCTTGCTTTTGACGAGGCCCTGCTGAAGGACGAACTCAATCGCATTCCCAAAAAGAGCGCAACCCATCTTCGCCTGCTGGATCAACGGTACCAGTCTGTTGACGCCAACAGCTATTATCGATTCAGCGAACGTTCCGCGGTTTTCGGGGTTTGCAGCATCTATTTCTCCAACCTGGCCCGGCTCTCGGCCCATCTTTGGTATTACGCATGGTCCAAGGCCAATGGCGACGTGACGGAAACCCCGTTCGTGAAGAAGCAGGTTCACAAAAAGATGGGTTCTTAATCATTGAAAACAGCAAACCCTTTATAACGGCAATGGCCGATGTTTGCTGACTCGTCCAACCTGTTTTCCTACATGGAATTACTCTCAATCATTCCAGTAAATGGCGACTCTGGGAAGTTGACCCCTACATCATTTTTACTACCGCGAGCGCCTAAGAACGGGTAGACTGTTACGGGCGCTTGGGGAGTCTGACCGCTCCCCAATCGCCCCACAAGCAATTTTGAACCTGAAACGAACCGTTCCTGCGGCTGGTGGAGCTGGTTGGAATGGGGTTCGGGTTGAAGGAATACAGACATTATGACCCAAGCGAAACGCGTCCTGATAAGCGTCTCGGACAAGGAGGGCATTGCCGATTTTGGGCGAGCCCTGGCCGAGAAGGGATTTGAGATTGTCAGTTCTGGCGGGACCTGGCAGCATTTGAAAGATGCTGGCTTGAACCCTGTCAAGGTAAGTGATATCACCGGCTTCCCAGAAATCCTCGGCGGCCGTGTAAAAACATTGCACCCTCATGTTCATGGCGCCCTGCTGGCCCGGTATGAATTGGAAGATCATCGCGAAGCCCTGGCCAACCTTGGCATTGGCCGTATTCACGCCGTGGTGGTGAACCTCTACCCTTTTGCAAAGACCATCGCCCGAGACGACATTACCGTTGCAGACGCCATCGAGCAGATCGACATTGGCGGTCCCACCATGGTGCGGGCGACGGCTAAAAATTTCAAGAACATCACCATCCTCACCGATCCGGCTGATTACCAGCAGTTTCTTGCGGAAGTGGGCGAAGACGGTCTTCCCTCAATGGGTTTCCGGCTTAAAATGTCCCAAAAAGCCTTCCAGCATACTTTTGCCTACGACATGAAGATTGCGGACTATCTGGATCGCGTCCAGGCCGGTGAGAACGATGCACTGAGCCACGAGGACAGCGGCGAACTGCCCGAAACCTTCCGCCTCTGCGCGACCAAGGACCAGTCCCTGCGTTACGGAGAAAACCCCCATCAGCGGGCGTCCTTTTATAGGGTGGCGGGCTCCGAGTTGGCCGATTACGTTACCCAGCACCAGGGCAAGGTGTTGAGCTACAACAACCTTGTGGACATGGAGAGCGCGTGGCGTTGCGCTATCGATTTCGACCGACCCACGGCCGTTGTGGTGAAGCACACCAATCCATGCGGCGTCGCATCGGCGGACGTTTTGGAAGATGCATTCCGAAGAGCGCGCAAGGTGGATCCCGTCTCCACATTCGGCGGCGTGATCGCCTTTAACCGTGAGGTTGACGAAGCCACGGCCATCGCCATTAATGAAGCTTTTGCGGAATTGGTGATTGCGCCTGCATTTAGCGAGGGGGCTCGTAAGAAGTTCAAACGCAAGAAGAACCTGAGGGTTTTGGAAATCGCCATGCCGGAAGCGGGCATTGCGGAATCTCTGGAATTCAAGCGGTTGGACCATGGCCTGTTGATTCAGGACAAGGACCGCAAACGGGTTCCTTTCGAAGAGTGGCGTCTGGTTTCCAAACGCTCGCCTGGGGAAGACGAGATCGCCGCCTTGAAAATGGCCTGGACCATGGTGGCCCACGTCAAATCCAACGCCATTGTTTACGCCGACAAAGACGGCGCTTTGGGCATTGGCGCGGGTCAGATGAGCCGGGTGGACAGCGCAAAGGTTGGCATTGCCAAGGCAGGGGAAGCTGAGCTTTCCATTGCGGGTTCGGCCATGGCCTCCGATGCCTTTTTCCCATTCCGTGATTCCATCGATGCGGCTGCCGCTGCGGGAGTTAAGGCCATCGTTGAGCCAGGTGGCTCCATAAGAGACGATGAAGTCATTCAGGCCGCCGATGAACACGGCATTGCCCTTTACTTCACCAGCACCCGCCACTTCAAACATTAACCTGAACGGCAACCGGTTTCACTTAACCAGAAAACCGGTTGCCCCTTTCCATATGACGCCTACTGATCGTGAAAGGCTTTAAGCAAAGCCTCATGGCGCGCCTTGAGTTTCGCGTGTTCCTTGCGCAGCTCAACCAGTTTTTCCAGCGCCGTTTTGGCCACCGCCACCTCACGAGCTTGAGACGCCTCGCGCATTTCCAGGAAAGCGCCTTCATAGGCGTCCATGGCCTCAGCGACATGATCGCGGAAAAATTGGATGTTGTTCTCAACAATCGTTTTTTTAAGATCTCTGCGCTTCAGTTCAGACCCTTTAATCATAGAGCCTTCACGGTCGCGATACAGGAAAAGGGGCCTTTTGACAAGAGCCCAACGGTAGCCACGGGCCACAATGGAAATCCAAAAATTCCAGTCCTGGAAACCGGTGAGATTGGTCGCATAACCGCCAACCTCTTCCCAACAGGACCGGCGGAACAGGGATGCCACATGCACCACGTTCTCGACGGTCAATTTGCCCGGATCATAATCGGAACAGGGCCAATAGGCCTGGCTTTGGCCAAACACTTTCACGCGAGTGGTGACAAAGCCCAGCTCTGAATCGGCGTCCAATGCCTTGACACATTCCTGAAGGAAGCGGGGGTGATATTTGTCATCGGCGTCCAGGCAACAGATGAACCGCCCCGACGCGTTGGAGATCCCAAAGTTGCGGGTTTTGGGCAAGCCCTGATTTTCGGTGAGAAAGACCTTGCATCCCTTGTGTTCCTGAGCGCGTACCCGAGCCACGGTTTCCGGGTCGGTTGAGCCGTCGTCAATAATGACAATCTCGTAATCCTCATAGGTTTGCGAGAGGACCGAATCTACAGCTTCATCGAGATAAGGACCCAGATTGTAACAGGGAATGATCACGCTGACTGTTGGCAAAAAACACCTTCTTTGACTTTTTCCGGTAGGGCCAAATGCTGAAGAGCATATGTTCTATTTTAACGAAAAAGGGAGGAGAAGAGAAAGTCTTAATCTTCTCAAATCCAGGCTGTGAAATAAATTAAAAAAGGTTGTGGCGAGTTGGGGCCGTTGGTTACAATAATTAAGACTGGATCAAGGCGGCTGGGCGAATTGCGTCTGTCGCAAATTTCGGTCTTTTCCGCCCTATGCCCACGATCTCTTCCATCACGAGTAAGCCCATGATTATCAACAAAATAAAAGCTATCATTCCTGGCTTTGTTCTGGTTCTTTTCATTGCCCTGGCCAGTCGATTTCTTCATGGGTTTTTGCCCAAAGCCGCTCAGGCGGTTATGGGCGAGGTCATTATTGCGCTGCTCATCGGTCTTATTATCAGCAACCTGAAAAAATTGCCCTCGTCGTTGTCGCCAGGGGTGGACTTCTCTTTTAAAGTGATCTTGAAATGGGCGATTGTGCTGCTAGGCGCCAAGTTCTCCCTGCAAAAAGTGGCGGAAATTGGCGGCAGCTCGCTGCTCCTGATTCTGGTTTTAATCGCTATGGCCCTTGCCATTGCTCACTTTCTGGGGAAAATGGCGGGCATCTCACCCAAGCTGGCAACGCTCATTGGGGTTGGCACGGCGATCTGTGGCAATACAGCCATAACCGTAACAGCGCCCGTCATCCAGGCCCGAGACGAGGAAGTCTCCTTCGCCATTGCCACCAACACGTTTTTTGGAACCCTGGCTGTTTTCTTCTACCCCATTTTGGGCCATATGTTGGGGTTGTCGGACACCTTTTTCGGGACATGGGCTGGCGTGGCCGTGAATGACACCTCTCAAGTTGTCGCTGCTGGTTTCAGCTATAGCGAGGCTGCGGGCGAGTTGGCCACGGCGGTAAAATTGACCCGTAACGCCCTTATGGGTTTTGTGATTGTGGCCATTGGGTTCGCCCATAGCAAGGGCCATCCCGATTGGGGCAATATGTCGATGTTCGCTAAAATGAAGAAATCGATTCCGTTTTTTGTCATTGGCTTTTTGATCATGGCGGTTTTGAATACGTTTGGCTTGTTTGACGCCCTGGGCGACGCTTTGGGACGTCCCATTTTAAAGGACTTCACCCATGCAGCTAAATTCATGATACTGCTTGCTCTGGCAGGCGTTGGCCTGAACACGCGCTTCGACAATATGCGCAAGATTGGCCTCACGCCCTTCTTCATTGGTCTGGCCGCAGCCGCCGCCACCTCCATCACCAGCTTTCTGGCGATACGTTTCTTCTGGTAACTGGATCGCGGGCCACTCATTGGGATAGCATGAAACTCTATGGGTATGTTATGCTTGTGTACAAGGTAACTCAAGAGAGAGGCATCCTGATATGATCTTGGTTTTAACATCCATTATTTTGACAGTGGCGATTGCCGGGTTCGGGCTTATTCAAGGAAAAAAGTGTTTCGGCGCCTACAGGGCTTCCGCTGCCAAAGTGCGTGATCTCACTCAAAAATTGGAGTCATGCATGGAGGGCGTCTCTTTCAAAGAGGTATTGGGCGGCTGGCTGAAAGTAGACGACCCCACAACTCGCAATATTGCCCACAAACTCTCTAGATTGTTCATGAAGGAACCGCTCCGCCTACAGGGCCGCATGGGGTGGGTCCTGGATCTCAATTACCTCTGTGATGGAAAACGGGCGGCCAGAAACCATCCTTCATCGGGTTTGGCCGAAGCCATGCCCGGCCTTCTAACCGGGTTTGGCGTGCTCTGCACCTTTCTGGGCCTCACTGTCGGGGTCTACGGGCTCGATCCAACCAATGCGGAAAGTCTCAGCCAGGGCGTTCGCAAACTCCTCTCGGGAATGAGCATGGCCTTTTTAACCTCCATTGCGGGCGTAGGCGCTTCACTTTGGTGGACATGGCGCAATCGCATCATCCAGTCCGAATTTGAAACCGTCTTTCGCGATATGCTCAACATGTTGCGAGACAAGCCCTTCCTCCTCATTCCAGAAGAAATGAACTACCAAATGCTGGAGTTTCAATCCACTCAAAGCGACGCTCTTGAGAATATGGAAGACACCGTCTACAAGGCCTTTTCCAAAGCGCTTGGCCCAGCCATGGCGAATTTGGGCAAAATGCTGGGGAAAAAAGATGATGGCGATCAACTCAACACGGTTCTGGAAGGCATTCGCAAGGAACTGGCCCAATTGGCCCGCAGTTACGCGGAAACCGGCGAGGTGAATCGGAAGTTGAACAGGGTCGTGGGCCAACTCGCCCAGAAGAAAGCCGAAGAAAATGAAGCGGTTGAGAGCGTGGCCAGCCCGGCGAAGGTGATGGAGAATATTGGCAAGATCAACATGGTTCAATCCGGAGCCTTGGACAATTTGAAATCGTCCTCCGAAACGCTTATGAAGCTGCTGCAAGCGGCTCGATCCGCCAGTATGGAGATCGGCCAGAGCCATCAGGCCGTGGCGAAACATCTTCAAAATATGGACGCGCACTGGGCGGCCTATCGCAAGCAATTGGAGTCGCTTCAGGCTTCTCTCGACCAGACGCTCACCGGGTTTGGCGACGGCATGAAACAATCGCTGACCAAAATCCACGGCGAATTTGACGGGCTGCTGGCGCAAAGCCTGAATCACTTTGCATCGTCCCTCAAAAATATGGAGTCCGCTGTAGAGAGCCTGGCCCTTCTCATGAAGGGCGATGACATGCAGCCGGAAAACCGCCGGAACTGGCTGGGGAAACGCAAGTCATGATTTGGATGGAGAAACAGCATCCGGCTGAAGACACGAAGCCTACAAGCTTTTGGATCACTTATAGCGATCTCATGTCCGGTCTTTTGCTGGTGTTTGTTTTGCTCATGGTTGTGGCCATGACCCATTATGCGGAATTCAACCGAAAGAAGACCGAGGTATTGAAGAATCAGGAAGAACGGCTCAAATCTTTTCGAGAACTGCAGATCAAGCTGATTGGCAATCTAGAAGAAGCATTTCAGGATGAGACGGTTAGCATCGATCCTACAACGGGCGTTCTGCAAATTGGTTCGGGCATTCTATTTGGAGAGAACGAGTCCGAACTCAGGCCCGAGGGCCAGGAGCGACTGACCCGAATTTTTGACGCTTATATCAAGGTCATCTTAGACGACCAATTCAGCGATTTCATCAAACAGATTGAAATTGAGGGTCATACCAACACCAACGGGACCTATCTTCACAACCTTCAATTGTCTCAGCAACGGGCGCTTACAGTGATGCGCGAGTTGCTTGATCACGCGGGTAAAGATCACGACCGGCTTCAAAAGCTGGTCATTGCTGGAGGCAGATCCTTCTCCAATCTCATATACGATGAGAACGGCCAAGAAGACCAGATCCGATCACGCCGCATTGAAATCAAATTCCGGCTCAAAGAGACGGAGCTCTTTTCCGATATCTACAACGATCTCACCAAATAACGCCATGAAATATCAATACAACCCGCACCAAACCCGATCCGCCTACGAAAATATTGCCCGACTCTTTCCCATGGTGACCAGCAAGGAGCTGAAGGGCTTGGAAGCGCTTTTCAAAATGCTGGAGCAAATGGACCTGGAGGCGGCGAGGCAATGGGGCCGCACTTTGGGCCTGCGCGAGTTGGATATGTTGTGTCGCCATTTCGCCCGCACCAACCGATCACGGGTGATTCTGGCGATTGCCATTCTGCTGGCTTCTCGCGGGGATCGCCGTTGCACGCAGGTGCTTCATTATTTCTTTCTTCTCGATCCCTCGGAGGGGGATTGGCAACTGCTGCTTCCCTATTGGAGTCAGCTTAAAATAGAGACTTTAACGGCTGGTCACTTGCCCTGGCTTGGGCGTTTCCTGGAAAAGAATCCCATGATGAGCGCGCTAGATTTTGTTAAAGAAGAGCTGGCCGCAGAGAAGTTGACGCCAGAAACCCTGCTAGGCCATCACGCGCCCGATATCGCCCTATTTCAGGTGCTGATTGACTGGCTTTTTACCGACGGCGTGAAGTGGCTTCACACCTTGCCCGCCAATATGGCCTCTGAATTCGCATCTACCTATCTTCATTCTGGTTGTGACGACAAAGTCCAAGCCTATTTGCAGCACTACCCTTCTGAGGATTGGACAGAGGATTTACTGGACGGGCTTTATCACCAAAAGGGCGCTCCAGACCCCGTGAAAAACACATTTTACCGGAATCTTGACCCCGG
>JBNKOV010000163.1:0-9274 GCA_050294955.1 Holophagae bacterium | reverse complement strand
AGTGAGAAGCGGGCAGGCCTCAGTCTCCTATCTCCAACGAAAACTGGGCTTGGGTTACGCCCGCGCAGCAAAGCTGGTGGACCTCATGGAAGATGACGGCATTGTAGGCCCCAATGTGGGTTCCAAAGCCCGAGACATCCTGGTGCCGGGAGACTATTTCGACGGCGTAGACGGCCAACTAAAATAGTCTCACGAAGACAAGACCAAGGGACCGCCTCAAAACCCTTGCAATGCTGAGACCCCTCTCAGAGAAAAGCCCAGACCGGAGAAGGGAAAATTGAGGAGATACCCAGCCAGGGAAAAAGCACTTCTGCAGGGAAAAAATATTTTTTTTAACCTTACATGAAACCTGATGCTCATGTAACCGTATCAATAAAAGAAAATGGGAGGAAACCGTTCCCCCTTGGTTTCCCCCCACTTACCCCAAACAAAATCACCTCCTCGAACAATGTCGAGAACGTTACAAAGGAGGCGAACATGATACGAGTATTATTTTAACAAAAAAAACGGCCAAGTAAATATTTAAAAGTCAAAATTCTCGTTTTTTTTGTAAAAATACTGTAGAAAAAGAACCTAAGCGCCATTTCTACGTATGGACGCGCCCTTTTTTCACCATTAATCTTCCAAATAGGGCTCTTCATCCATCATTTCCGGGTCGTCCTGGCCACTGATGTATTCCCAAGCCATGCCCTCCGCTTTGGGTGAAAGGTACGCCATTCGCAAAAGTCGGTCGTTGAACTCCCAATGGAGCGGGCGGTTATTGTTAAGCATTTTTTCGATATAACGCTTATGGGCTTCATCATCGAAAAGGTAATGCTCACGCAAGAGTTCCGCGAGATAACGGTTATCGTCAACCATGGCTTCCCAATACACCCGAACAAGCGCGCGCCAGGCCACCGTTTTGAGATGCTCCCCAAGATTAATCGCCTCGAACCAGGCGGGAGCGGCGTGATTTTCCACAAAGTCGGTGCCGAGATGTTCATCGACCTTGGAAAGACTTAAAGCAAGCTCGCCCAAGTCGTAAAGCACAGTCTCCAACGAACCGCGCATGTTCCTTTTGTTGGCCATCTTCCCGTAGTGAATCATGTGCTTCACGACCTCTTCCATCCACAATGGCGCCCAAGTCAGCTTTTCGACCAGAAGACGGTAGTGGTAACACATATTTTGAAACTTACGCACATCCTTCTCATCAATGATCATACGCATCAAGGCGTTAAAAACGAGAATATGGAGCTCAATGAGATCGTCCCGTTGTTGCTCTACTGCGACACTGGCGCTTTCCACCAGAAGCTCTGCCAGTTCGGCCAGAAGCTGATGCTGGCGACGGTCCGCCTGTTCCATGATCTCAAGGAAATGGGCCAGGATATAGGCTTCTGGCCAAATCTTGTGTTCACACAAATACTCCTGACCTTCTCGGACCAAACCCGCCACAAAGAATGGCTTCATATCTGCCGTCAACTCGCGATTGTCCCTGAATTCGCGAAGATAGGCGAGGTGAATATCGTGCATGGAATGAAGGCACAACAAAATTAATCTGCGGTCGCCCCTCCGAATGCCAGTTAAGGCAATATTGGCAATCACGTCCACCGTTTCAAAAACGGGCTGAAATTGGGAGGGGTCCTTTTTATTTTCCCCTTTTTTCAGGATTTTGATGGCCCGGTCCGACAGTAAGGGCATAAAGTAGGACGGTCTCAGAAAGTGGCTCACAAAGAATAGATAGGGCAATACGCCGGCGACACAGAAGTAGGCGATGGTGATGGAGCACAATACCATGGCTGGATAGAGCGGACTTTCGATGCCCAAAAGAAGGGAGGTCAACACGCAGACCTGCCCCGCTATCAACACGGAAAGACCAGTAATAATTAGAGGATGCGTAACATAAAGCCTGACCAGCTTGGGCGAGTACAAATTAGAAGTAAGAGGAATAACCAGGGCGATCGATGTGAGAACCACCCCCGTCAACTGGTTCATAATCCGGTTTGCGGCCGACATACCCTCTGTGTAAAACCCAGGAATATCACCCGTTAGCACTCCAAAACTCTCAAGCAGAGCAAAAACCCCGTAGGTGAAAAGAATCATAAATATGAATTTGGTTGTTAATATCCTGCTTTCACTATCCCTCATATATCCCGAAGCTCCCTATCCATGAATTAAGCCGTCACATCCTGAAAACATGAGCCCAAAAACCTCAGAAGTCTTCCGAACCTCAACCAACCTTTCCGAGCGGGCCAGTTCATTCGGAAATTGGACATTCTGGACTATAGAACCCAGACCAGATTCGTCTCAGGCAGCCGTCTCAATCAAGCCGGACCTGCAGATCAAAGAGAAGATATAGGCACTGGGATTTTAAACGAAGCATTTTAACCGTTTTTGTTTCCCCAGGCCCAAGCCATCCCCTTTGGTCATGACAGTTCAATGACCAGCCGTGTGCGCCAATATTCTGGCGATATTTTCAACGTCTACCATAACCTTATCTATTCTAACCGGAAAAAGGCCATTTAGCGTCTTTTTCGTTTCACTTTTCTGAATTTTGCCCCCGAGAAGGTCTCCTTCACCTTTAACTGAACCCCATTTTCAGTCAATTCCACGTTATCCTTCTCCATTAGCGAGCGAGTAGCCTTAATAAAAGACTGCCGATCCATATCCAGAGTTTTGCGAATCGCGGCAGGCTCGCTCTCGAAATTCAGGGGAAGAAAGCCGCTGTGATCCCCAAGAAAAGCGAGGATCTTAATCTCAAACTGGTTCATGCCGTTCACCTTCCAAAATACGATTAATCCCTTTTATCGTTTTTCACAATACAACATACTACACGAAAAACCCCATTCTACAAGAGGTATCGGAATTTATTTTATTTTTCCTTACTACACAGACCGAAGATTTATTCACTCATTATGACAATCCCCAAGCCAGTCAAGGGCGAGACGAGCTAAAGGCAATATATACAACACTTTTTGCCTAAAAACGGCGTCGAGTCATCAAGAAAACTCTCTTAAATTCCCCAAACCCGCATCTTGTGAAAAAATGTCACAAACGCCCCGGTAAGCGAATATGGCGCGATCAGGGCCATCCGAAGGCGGCCCATTTTTTAAGAAGGCCACCGCTAATAGCCTTCGAATAGGGGCCTGGCAAAGAAGGTTGCTATTGCAATTTCAAATAAGTATAGTGAAGGTGTAGAGCTTATATTCTTAATAATTGACGCTGAGGGGCGCCATTGCGAGGAACCAGGATGAAAGAAGTCGATAAAGTAAGAGTGGTTATACTCACCGGACACTATCGCATTATGGGAGATATTTCCATCACCAAGGGCACAAGGCTGACCGACCACATCTCAGGCTCAATGCAGTTTTTTGCCGTAACAGACGCCGAGGTGACCAACAACGAAGGAAAACACATCCTATCGGCTTCCTTCATTGATGTCCATCGTGATCGAGTCGAAATTCTCATGCCAGACACGCCAAATAACCTGATCAAAACCAGAGGCGAGGACTAATCTGAATTGAGGCTTTCAATATTTACCGGAAACGGTTGAATCGCTTTTTAAGCGAATTGCCTCAAACGAAAATTGCACGGCAACCAGGTCGCCGTGCAAAGGAAATCCCGATGCGAAAAACTCTAGAAATTTTCCGCACCGGGTTGGCTTTGGCGTGGCCGGGCGGGGTTGCCAAAGCCAGGGGAACGGGGCCGGGCGACCCAATCCCCCATTGTGTCTGGAGTCAAAGACTCCAGACTGCGGGAAGTCTCTTTAATTGAGAACAATGGGAAGCGTTACATACAGGAAGCCTGCAGCATCGCCAATACGAGCGCCTCTCAGGAAAACAACCGAAGAAGGCTGGGTGGAGTGAACTTCAATCAGGGAACCGGGGATGTTCTCGAACAATCCGTCGAACACCTGAAGTGATTTCGCGCCAGGAGCCAGGTCAGTTACGATGGTTCCGGTGGCGATCTCGTTGCCAGAAGCGTCCTTTTGAATAGCTGTAATAGTGGAAGGCTCCAAGCCGTCGTTTACAACAGCCAAACCATCGAAAACCAGATCCCATTCGCCCTGATAGAAGGCAAAACCGGTGCCAGCAATCAGAGAGCCGTTCAGGTCAGCAGAAGCGGCAGGGCCAGCAACGCGACGGTAGGAAGCGGTAATGTCGCAATCCTTGCTGTCGGCGTAGGAGAAATGGCTTACAGCTTTTCCTTCAAACAGTTCAGAAACCAGAGCGTTCACAGTAGTTCCAGCAGGTACGGAAACCATCTGGCGGCCCAAAGCAGCGCCGGATGCGTCGTAGGGGAACAACGCCATTTGTACAGCTTCGCTGCCTTTGTTGTGAAGACGAACGGTGGTTTGGAAACCTTGACCTTCAGCAGTGATATGGCTGATGGAACGGTCGGCAGTGTGACCGTAGGCCCACAATGCAGTCCAGCCATTGGTCCAAAGAGAAGTCTTGGGATCAAAAGCGCCTTGGTATTCAACAGGGCTGAAGAAGTCCCCTTCAGGAGCCCATGCGCCTTCAACAGCCATGCTGCCCAGAGAAGGACGAGGATCCAAACGGCCGTCATTCACACGGCTGATGCCTCTCAGCAGAGGGTTGGCGAAAACGTTGTTGTTGTCGTTGAAATGAGTGAGAACAAAGTCTTGGTCGATAATAGAAGCAGCATCAGAGCCATTTCCAAAACCCCACCAGATATTGTTGGTGAGTTTCAGGTCGCCAGCTTCCAAACGAGCGCGGCTGTCTTCGCCGCTGTCGAGATCTTCGATAGTCAGGGCCTTGCCGTTGTTGGCGCCGTTGTAATCGGTGATGATGCAGTTTGAGTAGATGCCGCCAGCGTTGTCGCGGAAGTATACTGCTTCGGAACCATCGCCGGAAGGCAACGCGTTCACGCCAGGACCAATGTAGGTCGCGTTGTAGATGTAGGGCTTGGCGTAGGGCTCAGCCGTTTCCTGAACGGTGCCGCCGTCGTGCTCGCCAATACGGCCTGCGTTGTCGCTGTCCTGAATAACGAACCAGAACTGGTTCTTACCGCGCCAGCCTTCATCGTAGTCGAATGCGTCGTCTGCGCAAAACGCAGCCACCAGATATTTGGTGTTAACCGTACCGCCGAACCATTCGTAACCATCGTCCAGGTTTGCGTAAACTTCAACGTGGGAAATGATGGTGCCGTCGCCGACAGCGCCCATGGTCAAACCGTTGATTTCATCGCCAGCGCCCAAAACGTCGCCGCCGTGACGAATGGAGAGGTAACGAATCACGCCAGAAGAATCGTGGTCGTCGTCGCCGCCGTAAGCGCCTCTGGTCTCACCGGAGTCAATGCCTTCAATCTGCCCTTCAACGCCACGGTTGGTGGTCGCTTTACCAAGAACAATCAAACCGCCCCAAAACCCTCTTTCACGAGGACCGAAATCATCGGGATCATTGAGGTCATCCAATTCGGAGGTCATGATGATGGGCGCGTCAGCCGTTCCGTTGGCATAAATCTTACCGCCCCGCGCAATGATCAACGCACTGGAAGTGTCGCCCGTGGTAGGGTTCCGAATCGCCTTGATTACCACGCCTGGCTGAATTTCCAAAACGCCGCCGTCTTCAACAAATACCAGTCCGTCCAGAAAGTAGGTGTTGTCGGCCGTCATGGTGAAGGTCTCTCCGGCTTTTACCGTAGGAACCGTAATATCGTCAGCAAAAACCGCTGCAGCAAACAGCGAGAGAATCAACGCAAGTTTAAGTCTCAGAGACATATTTCCTCCTTAGGAATATATCCGCCTTGGCGGATGGAACACATTAGATCTAGTAGATAAAGATTAGGGCTTATAGGTCAGGCTCAGGCTATAAACCCGGCCTGCCCGATAGCGAGATCGAACATAATCAACACCCTTGAAGCGCTGTTGAATGAGGTAGTCGTCGTCCAACAGATTCCGCGCTGAAAATTTCAGGGTAAAGCGGCGCTTGATGGGTTGCGAGAACGTCATGTCCAGAGCATCTCGCGGTTGCTCAAGAGAGTCGGGAGCGCCGCCGATGCCAACTTCGTACAAACGCTCTCCCGTAGCGTTGTAAAGCAGGCTGACGGCTGTGCCCAAGTCCACATGGTCGTAGTTGAGACCCAGGTTTACGATATAGCCCGCTTCCCCCTGCAATGAACGCGTGGAACTTGCTTCGGGATCGCGAAGCAGGAGAAAGGCCAGTTCTTCGGGCGGGATGTCCACAGTGGACTCCATAAAGGTGAGGTTCGCCGATACGCTGAACACCGAAGAACTGTCTCCCCGTTGCAGCGCTGCGTCGAAACGTTTTCTGAACTCCAGCTCCAGACCTTGAATTTCAGCTTCATCCACATTGAGATAGGTTTTTTCACCAAATTCTGAAGCGAATCGGATGTTGTAGGCCCGCTCAATGGGATTCTCCATTTTTTTGTAGAACACGCTGGCCGCAATCAACTCCCCTGCCCCAGGATACATTTCCCAGCGCAGATCCAGGTTGTCGATCAGGGTTCGTTTCAGATCGGGGTTGCCAAGGTAGATGCCGTCGGCAATAAAGTCAAAGCTGGCGTAAGGCGCCTTTTCTCTAAAGGTTGGACGCGCCAGGGTTCGACCATAGGAACCGCGAAGGTTCATGGATCCTGACAATTGGTAGATAAGGTTCAATGAAGGAAGCAGATCGTCGTCATTCAACTCCCCTCTGGTTTCCCCGTTAAATACCGACATTTCAGCCGATTCCATCCTGGCCCCTGCAATGGCTCTCAGCTTGTCTGTAAGAGGCAGGTCTACCTGACCATAATAGGCCAACAGGTCCATTTGACCTTCGTAGTTGCCGCCTCGCGCATCCGGAGACTGCTGAATTACATTGCCGAATATGTAACGTCCGGTATTGCCGTCGTATCCAATGATGCCAGTCATGTCATCGGAGAAGTAGGACTCGGGATCGCCATTAAAACGAATGGCCGAAGCAGCCGTGTACTCGTAGCGATCTTCCAAGAAGGAACGATCCTTGGATTCGCTAAGCAATCCAAATTTCAGTTCGCCAGAAGCCGCGCCCATCCACTGGACGGGAATGGACCAGTTCAACCCAAAAGTTGTAGTGTCCTCGGAAAGTTCCCGATAGTACCTGGCCGGATTGTTGTAGATGGAAGGCGTGATGCTGTAGTTGCGCGCCTCTTCCCCATTCACGGTCCGAATCGAGTAGTTATCGGTAAAAATGCGGGTGTCTGGTTCGTCTTGAGTGTTTTTGGCGAAAGAAGCCGACCAATCAAAACTGGACTCCAGAAAATCCGGGAAGTAGTGTCTTCCGCGAGCCTGCCAACTGTTCAGGTTTCGCTCGGTGTATTTCAACACCCTGGATTCCAGAAACGCATTGTTGGAACTGAACTGCTCGGGCCATTGACCCTCATAATACTGGGCCGAAGACTCGCCGCCCTGGGTGTAGATAACGTTGGCGCTCAGTTCATGGTTCGAAGAAACCATATAATTGGCAGTCAACAATCCGCCCCAGTTCACCTTGTCTGTGCCTTTGCTGCCCATGAAGTTGCTCTGAGCGGAAAGGTTGTCGGAACCGGGCTCTGTCATCTTCCATCTCGCCCGCTCCCAGTTGTCCCGGAAGTCGTTTTTGCGACTGTAGCTGAAGGTAGCCAGATAACCCAGCTTTCTGCCGAAGAGCGACACCTGGTCGCCAACGGAAACGCCGAAGTTCTTGTTGGAAGAACCCGTCTCCGCCGTAGGACTCATAACCGGCGTAAAGGATTTGGAGATATCGTTCAACAATTGCGCTTCCTGCTCGTTGCTTTGAGCTGTGAAAGGATCGGGAATCGAAGTATTTCCCCCATCCAAAATCCCAGGCAATGCGCGCAAGCCATCATCCGACCCTCTCCAGTCCGAGCCGCTGCCTTTATATAAAAGGAAGTCGTCGTTTCCCGTAGCGTTCTCATCATGGGCCCAGGAGAAGGAAATATCGTATGTGAATTCGGTGGGATACCGGCTGGTTGCAATATCAATAATGCCGCCAGTAAAGTTGCCGGGTTTCTCCGGGGTGAACGACTTCACCGTTACGATATGATCCAAAATCTGAGAAGGAAAGAGATCGGCCTGAAACGCCTTCACATCGGGGTCTGCGGTAGGAAGCTCCACCCCGTTCAGGTGGGTGCTGGTGTACCGATCACCCAATCCCCGGATAGTGACATACTTGCCGTCAACAACCGAAGCGCCCGTTACGCGAGACATAGCGTCTGCCGCGTTGCCGCCGCCTGCTCGTTTAATTTCTTCAACGCTGATCGCGTCGCTAATGGTGGATGATTTCCTGCGGTAACGCAGCAAACCAACCTCGCTATTTTCCGTTGAGGCCGCCGTAACGACCAATTCTGCTACAACGCCTGCGACGCCCATATTCAATGAGATCTCACGTCGCTGACCTGCAGCTACCACAACATCTTGCACTTTGGATTCGGAAAACCCGTCCATGAAGCCCACAACCACATAGGTTCCTGGCTTAACGCCTTCAAATGCAAAGGCTCCGTCCAAATCGGTGAAAACCACTTGTTCACTGCCTTCAATACGGATTCCCGCTCCGATTAAAGGTTCGCCATTTGTGTCGTCATAAACTTTTCCGAATATTGCGCCCGTAGCCGGGTCTTGGGAGAACCCCATCCCGGTCAATATTAGCAACCATGTTGCTGTAATAATTCTAGTCATAATTACAATCGCCCTCCACAAGGGCAGCATGATAAAGAGGTCACGTCATTGAATCATGAGCGCTCTGTCAGCGAACAAAACGAATTACATCAGAAACATGAGCGCTCTATGGGAGTCGTGTTAGCAAAGCCGACCAAGGATTCCGGTTTCCTAAAACGGTGTTTGAATGCTGAAATCTCAAGTCAAGGATTTCAAGCCATATGCCTTGTTTTTCCACCTTCAAACCGGCGCAAAAATACTGGATAAGAGACTGCAATACGCTGGAACAACCGGAATAACAGCAGTAATTTTTTTGGATGCAAATTCAGCCAACCGATGAATGACCTGGCCTCTTTTCAAATTCCTCTTGTATAATGAACAGGCATTGAGACCCTTGTGAACACCAACCCATCCCAAGGAGCGCCCATTTTGGATCAAAACTACAAAGACCATTACGACGACGCCTTTTTTAAACAGCGCAACAATCCATCGGACATCAAGATGTTCAAGGGCATGTTCCTTTTATTCAATTCGGTATTTGAACCCGCCAGCGTGGTTGAATTGGGCTGCGCTACAGGGCTCCTGTTGCTGAACTTCAAGGAGAAAGGCGTTGATGTTCAGGGTTACGACGTGGGAGAA
>JBNKOV010000162.1:0-9313 GCA_050294955.1 Holophagae bacterium | reverse complement strand
GGCCCTCCCCTATTGGCGATTAGCAAGGCCAATAGTTGAGCAGTTTGAGGGCGGATGGCAATGTCCGCAGCTCCTCTAGCAAGGGTTTCACCCTTCTCATCAAATCGAAAATCTTCAAATAAATACACCGTCATGACATCCCTCAGTCTCATTAAAACACAAGATTCTCAGATGTGAAAGTGGCATATGCCTTGCAACTGTATTAAACTGAAGCCTGGAGGGCTTTTAAAAATGGCGGAATCGCCACATCACCATAAAATTAAGACATCAAATGGCGTTTTCCATCACCCAAATAAAAAGGAGCATCATCATGGGAACATTTTTACTCTGGTGCATTTTGTTTGTTTTTTGCTGGCCTCTTGCATTGCTAGCCCTATTTCTCTACCCAATTATTTGGCTGATATGTCTCCCTCTCCGCTTGGTGGGGATCGCTGTAGGCGGTGTTTTTGAGTTGTTGGGAAATATCATCGCTTTCCCATTTAGAGTATTGAACAAAGCTTTTGCCTGATATCCGAAGTTCTTGATTATTGCTTTTTTCATTAAATCTGAGGTAGGATGAGCGAAATTGGCGGATCAAGGAGCTAACAATGGAAGGCCAAAAGCTAACAGCGCAACTGCACGAACGTAGAGAACGAGTGTTTCTAATTCTGGCAGGTACGTTCCTTGGTTCGATGGCCATGTTGAATATTATTGGCATTACTCGTTTCATCCATATTGGCCCCCTTGCTCTTGCTGTTGGCGTATTGCCCTACCCAATCACCTTTCTTTGCACTGATCTTGTAAGTGAACTGTATGGAAGGCGTAGAGCCAATTTTTTGGTTTTTACTGGACTGATCGTAAACCTGTTGGTAATTGGCACCTTATGGTTGGGTCAAGCGCTTCCCGGAATCAGTGAGGCGGCTCGTCCAGACTTTCTCCCGGTAGGTTCATGGAACCCGCCACCCTGGCAAACCATCCACCTCAGCGAACCCGTTCCGCTTCCCAATGGCGCAGTGATAGAAAGCTCTGGCCCACTTTTTTATATGATCTACGCCTGCACCGCAGGCGCAGTCCTTGCCTCCATGGTGGCATATCTTGCAGCCCAATTCTGTGATGTGGCGCTCTTTCACTTTTGGAAGAATCTTACGAAAGGAAAGCATCTGTGGTTACGCAATAATGGCAGCACACTTGTGAGCCAATTGGTGGACACCAGCATGGTCATTTTCATTACCTTTGGAGCAGCTTTCTTTAGAGGTGAAAAAACCTTCAGGGAAATAATGGTGTTAATTGGCTCTGGCTACCTTTTCAAAATGATTGTGGCCTTTTTAGACACCCTTCCCTTTTATATTGGAGTGCATTACCTTAGTAAATTCCTGAAACTGGACCCAACCCGAGAACACAACATAGATGTAGAAGAAACTACAGGCTAAATCAGTTCGGGCCTTTTAGAAAGTCCAATAAAGCATCTGATCCCTTGTCAATTAAATCGAATGCTTTAACAAAATCAGACATTTCGCCGTAATAGGGATCCGGCACTTCATGGGTGGGAGCATCCGCCCAAAATGAAAGGAACAATCGCATTTTAGGGTAATATTCCGGGGGGGAAAAATCTTTCATCTGCTGAAGGTGGCCGTTATCCATTGCCAGAAGCCAATCGTAACCAGCAAGATCAGAAGTTGTTAATTTCCTTGCCTTTTGGCTTTTAAGGCTATACCCACGTCTACTTGCAACCCGTTGAGCCCGTGGATCAGGAGATTCGCCTTCGTGATAACTGATCATCCCAGCAGAATCGATTTCAATAAGGTCTGCCATGCCAGCTTTTTTAACTTTTTCCCGAAATACTCCCTCAGCAGTGGATGATCGGCAAATATTTCCGGTACAAACAAATAAAACGCTGGTCAATCTCCCCTCCCACATCGTGTCAATTAAAACGCACGATAGAACCCGCACATTTTACAGATTCGTCCCTTTCAGAACAAGTTCTTTTTCAAATGTCTCCTAAAAGGGTCAATTTGCAAGGGTGATTTCACCCAAGCAAATTTAGTTTGTGGAAAACAGCCAAAGGTGAATGATTCGGGGCGTTTATCATTGACAGATCGCCGTATTTTTTGAAACAATCAACTCCTTTGACTGGAGAGCATAAAATGGGCGTTAACAATCTAAAATCCTACATCCGACTATTACGACCCAAACAGTATATAAAAAACCTTCTCATTCTTGCACCGGCCTTTTTCGCCCACCGCCTGAACCAGCAGGACATTTTTTGGCCCCTGGCTTTATCCTGGTTGGCCTTTTCCGTTATTGCATCCACAATCTATATTTTGAATGATCTCAAAGACCAGGAATCTGATAGAAAACACCCCAAAAAACGTCAACGTCCCATTGCCTCCGGGAAGGTGGGAACCAAATCAGCTATTTTGCTGATGATCCTTTGTTGCATTACAGGGCTAGCCCTTTTTTGGTTCCTCGCGCCAACAGCTCTTCCATTCGTAGGGCTATACATTGGCATCAACCTGGCTTACACCTTGAAGCTTAAATCCTATGCAGTTGTAGACGTTAAGATCATTGCGCTTGGATTTGTGATCCGCCTTTTTATAGGGGGTAATATTGCACAAACTCCACTTTCCCACTGGATTGTTATCGTCACCTTTCTTTTGGCGCTTTTCCTTGGATTAGCAAAGAGGCGATGCGACGTTGTACTTTCAGTCAGAAGTGGGGAGGCAATCCGCAAGTCCATGGGGGGTTATAATCTAGAATTCTTAAACGGAGCCATGGTGGTCTCTGCAACACTCGCAATGATCTCCTATGTTATGTACACCATTTCTCCAGAGGTAATTCAAAGAGCCGGAACACCTTACCTTTACTGCACTTCTTTTTTTGTACTTCTGGGAATTATGCGCTATATGCAGCAGGTTTTTGTTGAAGGCGCAGGCGGCAGCCCAACCGAAGCGCTCCTAAAAGACTCCTTTTTGCAATTGACCGTACTCTCGTGGCTTGCAGTTTTCGCATGGCTGATTTATTGAGACTTTTTGAAAAAGCCCTTTACGCTAACTCGAAATCACAGACCAGGGGCAAATGATCTGAATAGGTGACTTCTGGCATCCAAAATTTGTTAACCACGATATCCGAACTATGGAGGATGAAATCCAGATGCCGCCTGGGGGCCCAACTTGGAAATGAAGGTTGACTGTTTTTATCAGCATTGTTTAGCTTGGAGGCTGCAAGAAATAGATCGATCTCATTTTCTCCCCAGAGAGCGTTAAAATCGCCAGCCACAATATAGGGTTTTTTGGTGTCTTTTATTAAACCATAGAGGTTGCCCAATTGTTGATGGCGCACTCTCAATCCCAAGGCGAGATGCACGAGAAAAATATTCAAATGTTCCAACTCAAGCTCTATTACCAACCGTTTCAGCCCCTTGCTAAAATAGTGAAATTTCTGATTGGTAATGGTGTTCTTGGCCAGAATAGCATTCCCCTGTTTGTTTAAAATGGGCACGTTCTGAATGACCGACCGTAAGTCGTATTTGGATTTATAGATGTGATAATGACCGAGAGATTCCGCCACAACTTCAGCCTGATTCTTATTTTTGGCGCGGTAAGAACCCGCGTCCACCTCTACAAGACCAATTAAATCCGGGTCTAGAGAGCGAAGGAATTGGATTATTGCGCCCAGGTTCTTTTCTGTATTTCCCAGATACCCTTGCCAGGGCATGATTTTTTTTCCACCAGTGCCATATCTGATGTTGTACAGAACAAATCTCATTCTTACAATTTACCCCAAATCCACGAGTTATACAACTGGAAAGCGCCTAAACTACAAAAAGCAAACATGAATCCAAAAGCACGCTAATTTTTGAAATCCCGGAATTAAAAACCTGCACTGCGACATGAACATCTTTGCACCTTTTCCACCATAAATGACGTTATAATATAAAGAGTGGTTTTTGGAGTTGTCCTATATGAAGTCGCGATTTCCCATGGAATTCAACAAAATGATCGGGATCATGTTTCTGAGTATGTCCGTCCTGACCGCAGTCGGAATTCAAGAAAGCACCGAGGAAGTTCAATCTCAAGAGGCCAAGGAGGCTGAGAACGTCGGCCAGAACTTGAAGGAGCCAACGAACGTAGATAAAACCGATTCCAGGGTATTGGTGATCGAGGTAAGCGACGAAGACAAATACATGGTCGATCAGGTTCAGGCGAAATTTATTCTAAAAACGCTGGATGAAGCAGAGTCCAAGGGATACAAGCGGATTATTTTGAAAATTGACACTTACGGCGGAGTAGTGTTCGCCGCACGGGAAATTACCGAACGGCTGCTTCGCAGTAAAATTCCTACCACAGCCTTTGTCGAAACCAAGGCTATTTCAGCAGGAGCCTTTATTGCATGGGCCTGCAACGATATTGTTATGCAAAAGCTCACTACCATCGGCGACGCTCAAATGATTTATCAGACCACGGAAGGCATTGAAGAAGCGCCTGAAAAAATGGTCACCGTCTTCCGTAGCGACTGGGAAAAGTCCAGTGAAGCCAGGAACCGTTCATTTGCATTGGCGCGGGGCTTTTTTGAAGTAGGCGTTTCAGTGCTGCAGGTTGGAACCTCAGAGGAATGGGAGTTTGTACTAAAAAAGGATTACGACCAGTGGGAAGAAGCCCGAAAAAAAGAAAAACCCATCCTTCAAACCCTAGTTGAAGAGGGAGAATTGCTCACTCTCCATGCTGACAAGGCCGAAAGGTTGGGGATTGCAACTGTATTTGACAGCTTCGATCAATATTTGGCTTCCATAGACGTCACGCATGACTCGGTTGTAGAGGTGAACATGAACCTCAATGAGTCCATATTGCGGTTTTTGGGAGCAAAACCCTGGATCTTCTTGATCTTAACTCTCATTGGCTTAAATGGCATCTATGCAGAATTGAAGGCTCCAGGGTTTGGAATACCAGGTCTGACCGCAATTGTCTGTTTTACTATAATCTTCGGCTCAAGATACCTTTTGGGTACGGCCAATACTTTTGAGATCATGCTCTTCGTACTCGGCGTCCTACTATGTTTTGCCGAAATATTCATCATTCCAGGGTTTGGCGTTGTTGGGCTTTCCGGCCTGGTATTGATGTTCGGCTCCCTCATTTTGGCTTCGTTTCCAGATTTTGGCGAGCTTCCTTCCTATGACTTTCAATTTCAATGGTTGAAGGCGCTTACCATTACCACACTTCTTAGTTTTGTCCTTTCCATAGTTACAATGATCGTATTCTTTCCAATGCTCTTTAAATTGCCAGTAGCCCAGAGACACCTTCTGCCCAATGAAATGCGGTCAGAGGATGGATATGTCATGAAAACCGTTGATGATGAAAGCTGTTTAAAAGGTGAAATGGGAATCACTCCCGGAGGCCTCAGACCAAGTGGAAAAATGAAGTTGGACGACGGGCGCTACCTGGATGTAGTCAGCGACGGCCATTTCGTAGAACCTGGAAGCCGGATCAAAATTCACAAGGTAGACGGCAACCGGATCGTAGTCCGAAAGGCCTGAACCATTGTGAAGGCAGAAAATTGAGGTAGTTTATGCAGATCATCCTACTCACTGTATTCGGATTCATTTTAATCCTGCTTGATATTTTATTTGTACCGGGCGGTATCTTTATTGTCATGGGCAGCTGTGCAATTTTGTACAGCATCTACCTTACTTTTGAAGTGAACACCTGGTTGGCGCTTCTCCATCTTGCCTCCAGCCTCGCCCTGGTCCCGTTCATCGTGAGATTCGCATTCAATCGACTTGCTCTAAAAGAAGAAATGCGCAAGGAAGATGGCTTTGTGGGCGTGGATGATCATTCCGCCTATATTGGCAAGGCCGGAATTGCCCGATCCAACCTTCGACCTTCAGGTTCTGTAGTTGTCATAGTGGATGGCGAAGAAGAATACTTGGATTGCATTTCTGAAGGCGGACTTATAGAAAAGGGTTCACAGGTGGTGATTACCGAAGACCGTGGAACCAGTCTCGTTGTAAGATTGGCGTCCGACGTTCAGGTATGAATCCCTTGAGAATTCAAGGCGACTTTTAAGCGTCGGAATCCCTCAGCCATGCTAATTTTGGGTTGATATCCCAGGTCTCGTCTTGCTGCGCTGATATCAAACCAATGTGATGTCATTAGCTGTTTGGCAACAAACCGGGTTATCCGAGGCTCATTTTTCAAGCCAAAAAGCGTGTAAACGCTTTCAAGCACTACCCCCGCCCCATAAGCGATAGGTTCCGGAATACGTCGGCGCGCCGGAGGAAGACCCGAACAGTCCAGTAGACTGTTTATCAAATTCTGCATAGACATGGGTTCGCCATTAGTAATGAAGTAATTTTTTCCTGAAATAGGGGACCCTATCTCAAGAAGATCAGAAGCAAGAATATGGGCATCTACTGCATTATCAATGTAAACCGTGTCCACCAGATTATTTCCGCCGCCAACCAATCTCAACTTTCCCGCTTTGGCTTGGGCTACAATCCGGGGCAGAAGGTGGTTGTCCCCAGGTCCCCATATTAGGTGGGGACGAAGAGAGACCGTGGCCAGATCCGAACTATTGGCCTGATTCGCTAATCGTTCTGCAATTGCCTTCGTTTTAGGATAATGAGACAAAAAAGAGCTTGGATACGGCATAGACTCATCGACATTCTCCTGATCCCTGTTATTAAACACTACGCTGGGGGAGCTGGTGTAGATAAGCTTGGCGACATTCATCTTACGACAAGCATTTATGACATTATCCGTGCCCAAGACATTAGCGTGATAATAGGCCCCATATGGCCCCCAAACTCCAGCCCGGGCAGCAACATGGAACACTTGTTCACAACCTTTCATTGCTTTCAAAACTGCATCTGGATCTCCAATGTCCCCTTGAATCTGCTCAACTCCAAGTTTGTTGAGAGACTCGTAACGGCCGCGAGCCAAACTTCGAACGTCATCGCCCTTTTCTAAAAGTGCTTTGACAATACCTTTGCCCAGAAAGCCGCCGCCTCCCGTTACCAATACCTTCATGCTGCACCCTGTTCTTATTTTTCCCGGGCCATTCCTTTGTTGCGGTTCCTGCGCCTCCGCCTTTTTCGCTTGGGTCGATCCTTTGGTTTTCTTTTTCGTCCCATGTCGGAAGGGAGCTGTCTTGCCAACTCGGGGTCGTATTTCTCTGCATATTTTTCAATAAGCTGACGCGACTCCCTCGAAATAGCGGTTAAGGGCTCCTTGTCGCCTTTTTTGATGAGACTGATTCCAAAAATAGCGTCTGCTACGGGCTGTCGAAAAGGCATTCCTAGGGGACCAAGAAAATGATCGAAGGCGGCTCTTGCTTCAGGAAGAGAATCTACAGGGCTGAACCGGTTAGATTTCATGAAGAGCTGAAACCAGAGATGGGTATGAGAATGTTTGGCGAAGCTGCCTCTTGAATAATGAATGGGAAAACCTTGGTTCACATCACTAAAAAAATTCGGCCCAAAGTTTTCCATAATTTCAAAACCCTGGGGCCACATTTCCTGAAGCAAAGTCATTTCCTTGCACAGAGCCAATAACTCAGAGGCTTCATCACTTAGAAGTATTCGGGTAATTTCTTCATAACGACGGCCAGGACCAACGTCCTGCCAACCGGCGACATTTGACCGAATGGCTTTTTCGACTCCCTCAGCCAGGGAAAAACCCTGCTTTACCACCAACTTCAAAGCTCGCAACATACGGATGGGGTCTTCCTCAAACTTGAGGTTCATATCGCCAATGGGAACAACCAGACCTCGTTCTACATGATCAACGGCGCCTAAAGGATCTACCACTCTGAAATCGTTGATATCGTAGAAGATACTATTCACAGTAAAATCGCGCAGCAAAGCGTCCGCAAGAAGCGTTTCGTATTTATCCTTGTCTCCATCAGCCTTTAAACAAGACACTTCAACCAAATCGCTGCCAAAATAGGTATGGACAATAGGGAATCGTTTCCCAATCATTTTACTGTTGCGAAAAAGCGCCTTGATTTCAGCAATGGAGGCATTGGTAGCCACGTCAAAATCTCTTGGCTCTCTATCTCGAAGCAAGTCTCTTAAGGCTCCGCCCACAAGAAACGCCCAAAAACCCTTGGACCGAAGACGGTAGAGTACTTTTAGAGCATGGGGAGAAATATTCTTCCTGGAAATGTTATGCTCGCTGCGGTGAAGGGTACGTATCTGGCTCAAATAGACTTGATCTCCTATGGAAAACCACTCAGAAACCGCTTGTTCCCATTGAGGAAACGAGCGAATCTATCCGGGGCACGACAAGTTCTGGGGAAACCACACGCCGAAAGCCACCATATGGGTTTATCCCGAAAACTGGGATCGGCGGGCCTGTTGACGCCTGTCGGTCCAAAATGCTTCCTTCCAAAGCCCGGACTTTTCTATGATACAATGGAAAGTGGTTGGTGATGTAGGAAAAAGACCTTAAAATGCCGAATACAGGTGGATTGGCTATGCCAGACCCAACAAAAGATACGGAAGAAAAGAAACTATATCACGCACGAAAACTATGGGAAATAGGTGTTGAACAATTAATCAGTGGCAATTTGGAGCTTGCGCTCTCAACTTTTGAAGAAAGCCTAAATACGCAACCAACTGCCGAGGGATACACTTTTAGAGGCTGGGCGCGATCATACAAGGGTCGATTTGACGATGCGATCAGCGACTGCCGCCGCGCCATTAATCTGGATCCTGACTTTGGGAATCCCTACAATGACATAGGCGTATATCTCATGCAACTGGGCCGCCTTGACGCCGCTATATCCTGGCTACAAAAAGCAAAAGTAGCGCCTCGCTATGAGAATCCACATTTTCCCTTCCTAAACCTTGGCCATGTCTATATGATGCAAGGTCAGCAGAATCTTGCCCTAATCGAATTCGTTGAAGTGCTCGAAATGGACCCTGACAATCGTCAGGCCAAAAAGGCCATTGCCCAGATGGAAATGGACTTTTTTTAGCGATGTCCTTCACTAGCATGCTTTTGTGTTATGTTGAGCGCCCGAGCTGACGATAAAATTGTAAATGCGGATGACGGTGGTTACTCCGGAGGGTCCACATGCTCAAACAGTGGTTTTCAAAAAATGAGGATGAGAACCAGAAAACTGAAGAAAAAGCAACGTCGCGTCTTCGCTTGTTTTCTCATGCGAATTTTGACAGGGAAAAATTAATTGGAAGGCTCGAGCCAGACCTTCAATTTTTCGCTCGCTCATTTTATGACAAATTCTCTGACATGCTGCCACAAACCTTTTCGTTTGTTCCAGACAAAAACGCCCCTGAAGACTCACGAGCCCTACTTCATAACCAGCCGAACCATTTTTG
>JBNKOV010000161.1:0-9343 GCA_050294955.1 Holophagae bacterium | reverse complement strand
CCTACGCTTTCCGCTCACATGACACCACGCCCAAGTTGCTCCTCCTCCTGCCCTGATGACGGGAAGTAAGACCAGGTCAATGTCGCCCTCGGCAAAACCATATCGAAGAAACCGGTCAACAGGTGGAATCCGCCAAGCGGGATTGTGGAATGTGAGAAGTTTTCCAAAAATGGGTTGACCAGAATCGGATTGCTCTTTGTTTGGCATCCATTCTTGGTTTTGTTTTTTCTGGATTTCGGCATCCCTTGTTGGGTTGCCTGATGCCCTCAACAATCCCTCATGTCCTGGGAATTGGAGAAGACCCTTTGGCGATTGTAAGCTTCCCCAGGTATAGGCAGGCTCCTGGTTGTCGGCATTTCGCGCTAATAGAAACATCTTGACCCCATAGGTGAACAGGATGAAAGGTTTTTGATCTCCCTGAGGAATGAAGTCTGGTATGTTTTGAAGCCAGGTTCTGGTCATGGATAACGGCCTCCTTTATTTTTTGTAGGATTTAAAACGTAAGGCCTTGTATTTATTGCCCTAACGCACGGGTATGTTCCCTCTGTGCATGGAACAAGTCAATGACGAAAAGGGGAGTAAACCAAACATTGTGAATAACATCAAGTTATTTAAATCAAGGGGCTTATTGGCTTGCTTGTATTGTGAGATGATCCTATGATGTGCATAGTGGGAGGCGGAGATAACCGCCATAATCAAAGCTAGTTAGGAGAACAACATGACCAAGGCATCGAAACTCAAGAGCAACGGAATAAACCTGCAAAGCATCAAAGGCACACTGGGAGAAGCTTTCAAACCCTTCTTCAAGCACCTCGCCAAAAAGGGCATTGGGACAGAGAAACTGAACATCCTCAAAAGGCACTGGGAAATCGTAGAAATGTACTTTGGGGTCAATAAAAAGCTGGCCGAAATCCTCTCCATCGCAAACAAGGCATCCTGCGAAAAGAAAAGGCCCCGGACCATTGACAAGATGGCCAACATCCTCCACTTACTCTTCGAATTTTGCAAGGACCTAATTTCAAAGCAAGGCGCGCCAACCCATCCTCGGAATATCCCGCGCAAAGAAACCTTGGGCGAAGTAAGCAGCGTCTTTTTTCAATACCTTGCAGAGAAAGGCTTTTCGATCCCAGCCCACACTTCACTAAAAAAGTCCTGGAGGCTTATAGAGATGTATTTCGGGGCTGATCGAAAAATGGAAGCGATCTACCAATCCTTAATAAACCTTGCTGAAAGAGGCTTCAGAAGATTGAGAAAGCCACGGACCATCGACAAGATGACAGAAATACTCAGGATATTCCTCGACTTCTGCCATGAGACAGGGAGGGTAACCTGGAGTTCATCCATGAGAGTGGAGAAATTCAAACAGAAAACAGGGAATATACCCTGGAAAGTGAAACCGCTTGCGGCATAATAGCCGTCAGAAAAACCTGATCCAAGCCCCAAGGGGAATGCTTGACTTTTGAAGGCCCTTGTAACGCCAAGCCTGAAAGAAGAGATCAGTGGGAGCCTTCAGTCAGGACTGATCCACCTTGAATGGGTCGTGATAAAATAGCATCTTTATGTTCTTGGAAAAAGAGAAGTAAATACGAACAACACAATGAATCATTTCGTTAGGAAAACGAATGCGCCACAAACCCTTTTTCCTTTTTGAAGCCCCAATTTTAGACTAAGCCATATAAAACATGAGGCCTAGACCGGATAATGCTCCATCCTTAGTCTTACATGAAAACCGGATCTCACTTGCATTAACCTGTTGGACAAACGCCCCAATGTAAAACTTTGGAATGCAAGTCCCAATAAAACAACTGCTTGCCAATCGAGCCCATATTTGTCCGCTCAATCCGTTGTTTTATTCGGTATAATATCCCATTCAATAGGCGAATGCGGGAGCGCCTATTCCCGTTAGGTGATCTATTTTGAAGATGCTATGGCACACTTATGTGTCTATACCGGGTTTATGACCCATGGAGGATGACCCTTGAAAAACGCAGTAGAAACTTTCCTTAATCTTGGTAGACTTAGTGATCGCTGTATATTTATTTGCTTTATTATTATGACCGAGTTTGCTTTGGCCCAAACGCCACCACACCAATGCCAACCGCTTCTCGATATTTTAGACCAAACTGTTAGCGGTGATCAGCTTCCCGCTTCTTTGAGAAGTCAGTTCTTTCCAGAATCCGTAGTTTCTGAAAGTACGCCCACGCCCCCACCTCTGAATCGGATTGGGGATGAGATGGTAGACCCACTCGACTTTGTATCTGTGTCGAGAGATGAGGCGCAAGAAGCGGCTGAATGGAGCACACCTCACCTCCCGGACCTCCGGCCTTCGGTTTCGATAGCCAGCCAGGTCTTAAAGCAATACGGCATCCAATTCGATCCGATCCAAAACGAGGCATGGCATCAGCTATTAGTTGGTGTTCCTGGGCTTCAGGTGCCTTTAGAAAACCGCATGGCCCCAAGGCGCTGGGGAGAGCCTTTTTCCATTCCAAACTGGCAGCTCCAGCTATACCTTATGGGCAATATTCCCAACCAAACCCATCTTGGTTTTGGATATCTGGTGGCTGGGAACCGAAAGGCTGACAAAGCTTATTTTCGAAATGCAATGCACTTTCACCAGGGGAGTCATACCACAACCTATCAGCCTGACTTCCTTTTCAGGAATGGTCCTACTGAAATGGATCCCACAGCAGGTGAAAACTATGACCATTGGATTGCGCCGGATCTGAGCAAAATTTCGCGTATTCCTGGACCGGATCCACACAATGTTAAGGGCGATCATTTTGTATTGGAGCGTCCTGACGGCACGGAGATCACATTTTCTGGTGAGACCTTGAATGATACTCAACAAGCCGCCACCGCTTTTGGTTTCTTCTTCCCTGAGACGATTCGTTCACCCAGCGGCGCAGTCAAAACCCTTCATTATAAAATCGTGAGACGCCGGGTACTTGACGGGGCCTTCGCCACCCGTGAGAGTTATGTTTACGATACCATTCAGGATCATTTGGGCAGACGGCTCCGCTTCCATTACTACACTGATACAGAGCATCCCGATTTACAGGGCCTCCTAAAAGCCGTGGACATCGAAGATCTTGAAACGTCCGCAGTACAACGCGTCGCCGAATTCAGATACAGGCTCGATCATTTCCAAACGCCCACGGGGGGCAACCGGTTAGGGATCACCTTATCCAAATATACCGATGCTCAGGGCTATGAGACTCGATTTGAAATCAACCCCATGGGGAGTATTGCAAATGCAAAGGAGAAAGTGGTCCTGCCTTCTGGCCTGTCCATTACCGCCAATCATCGCAGCGCCTATGGATCTGGTTTGGGTTTCGGTCCCTTCCACGAATCTGATTTCTGCCCCCAGGGTCTTGTTTTGAGAGATGAGAATGACACGCCACGGCTGGTGATTTCATCCCAATTTCAGACTTTTGACAGCCGCGTCAATGACCCCTTAAAAGATGAGGAATTGGACCAATACACTTACTACGGGCTATACGATGTATTTGTATGGGAACGTCGTGAGCCTCTGACGGACAATCAATGGGAATTGCGGGGCTTTACCAGGCTCAACAACTATTTAGCACCCGGCGACGCCCAAGGCCCAGGAACCTTTTCCTA
The DNA here is from genome assembly GCA_050294955.1 of Holophagae bacterium. Classification (GTDB taxonomy): domain Bacteria; phylum Acidobacteriota; class Holophagae; order Acanthopleuribacterales; family Acanthopleuribacteraceae; genus JBNKOV01. The sequence continues at coordinate 5,722 of JBNKOV010000161.1, read as the reverse complement.
TGACCCTAGAAGTTTTTGTAATTTTACCCCGCAAGGTTGGCTTGCAGGACTGACAAGAAGCGCCATCGATGTCTATTTTGATCAAGGCGAGGGGCCTCTCGCGAGCGAAAGTTTAGACCGCCTCTTTGATAATTTTATTTATACCCGACACAGATATGAATTATTGGGTCTTTGGTCACCGCAAAGAACGAGTCCGCCCCCAGGAGAATGTGAAAACTGGGTGGACTTTAAGTTCAGCACCCAAGCCGCAAGAATCAAACCGCGTCTGTTGCAATCCACCCAAGAGGTCTACAAAAAAAAGGGTGGGCTACTTAAAAGGATAGACAAAACGGTGACGGACTACCAGTACACCTTTAATCGTATCTACCCTTTTGAGAGTACCGAAGTCGGTCATACGGATGGGGCGATTCTGTATCCTTCCCAGGTCACAAAGCGGGCCTGGGACTTAGAAAACGATCAGCCATCCTCAACGCGTCTGGTCACGGCCTACGATTTTCAAAACTACGTTTTAAAAGACAGTCAATTCCCGCCAGGAGCCAATGTTCATGACGCACCATACATCCTCCCGTTGCACAAAGGTAGCCAGCAAACACTGATTTCGCCGGGCGAGCAAGGCGAAGATGTGATTCAGGGGCACACAAAAGCGGCATTTTCCTACGAAGACCCATTGTTGCCTTCTTTCAGAACCCGTTTTGATTCTTTCTACAGCCCTGCTGATGCCGTGAGCCAACACCAAACCTGGTTCCCCCCATCCGAACTTTCAAATGATCAAAATCCAACCGGTATGGTGAAAACGCGTTATACAGGATCCGACCCTAATTCCGCCACGGAGATCCTCACAGTTCAGTATGGGAAACCATCGCTTATCCAAGCGCCCCTTAAGCCGCCAACTCAAAAAACCGTGGATTACCTCGGACGTGAGGTGGAGACTCAAATTGATGGCGTCTATCAAGAAAACGAGTATGACTTGCTGGGCCGCCTCACTCGGAGCAGCAATCCGCTTACCAACCATGCCCCTCTCGTCCGATCTTATTGGCAGCCAGGGGACGATGCCCGAGTCAACTGGGAAGCCCGGGGTGATTGGGTCAATCCAAGACAGCTATCGAAGGTCACCCAGGATGTCAGAGGGCGAAAAATTGAAGAGGCCCACCAGGTTCATTCAAATCTGGATATTCTCTCCTGTACTGAATACGACCAGATTGATATGGTCACCCAGACTCAGAACCCCTTGTCAGGAAAAGAAACCATCACAGACCGCGACTTTTTAAGGAGACCGCTTCAGAAAGTCTTGATGGATTCAAATAACCAGCCGGTCCATACGGTTGATATTGTTTATGAATACCTGAATCACGGCGGCTTGCTCACCACTGAAACCCACACCGAAACCGGAGCCGTCGGTCCATCAGTTGTGAAACAAACCGAAACCGATTTCTTCGGTCGCACCATCTCCACCAGTGTGAATCGACCCGAAACCTATCCCAACCTGTTGGGCTCCCAATACTCGGGAGGTGGTCACACCCAATTCCTCTATGATTATGATCCCGCAACAGGCCTCACCACAAAGACCATTCATCCCTATGGACTGGATGATGATCGAGTTCGCATAGAAGTTACCGACATGCTGGGCCGTCCTGTTTCCATCACGGATCCGGAATATGGCGGCGGCTCGATGTTCTATGAATACAATGACCGTGATCTGTTAGCCTTTGTTACTTTTCCGGACGGCGCGAAGCACCAGTATATCTACGATACTGCTGGCCGGTTGAAGGAAACCCGAAGACGGACTCAAACCAATCCGGATTGTTACGATCTTTTGCTCTCCAGTGAATCCTATCATCCAATTTACGGGTTCACCCAAGAGCGGGCTTCCAGATTGGGCGATGGCTCCCGAGTTCAGCTTCAGGCTGCGGATCCCGATCTCCTGGGGCGTCCTCAAACTTTCCCTTTCCGTCTATCGGAACCGCCTTCCTGGCAGCCTGCGTTGTCTCGTGTCATGTCTGGTTTATCCTGGCGCTGTGGATGGTCGCCACTATCGGATCCTAACCCTGTCTCCGTTGAATACGTACTAGAGTTGAAGCCGGAAAGCAGTGATCGGCAATCCCTATACTTTCCGGATATTCACATCGCCCATCCCGATCATAGTGAGGTGGCCTTTACGCTGGATAAGGCCCGGATTCTCGTTGCCCTGGCGACCCAGCTTCAAGGCCACCCCCATCATGGCTTGTGGATGGATGACCTCCAGGAGGGCGATCTTCATGGGGCCTTGTTGGATCCCGCCAGAGCCTATCAGTTTCGGGTTGTTGCCATCAACGCCTTTTCCAATGCCACGAGGCCCTCGCCTTGGCAGGCTGAAATGGCGGACCTTTTGGTAGACAATCTGGATGTCGTTTTAAATCCCTCTGGATTACAAGCCGATCTGGATCTGCGCATATTCAATGCAGGCTCTCGCGTCTCAGAACCTGGCGAGACGCGGGTCTATCTTTCCCAAACCTATGAACTCACCGAAGAGGCCCAGCTCCTGGCAACTTTCAACACACCGCTTCTCGAGCCAGGGTTTGCGGCATGGCATGCACTGGCGGCTCAGCCCGTAGGCGGGTACCAGTATGTCATTGTTTCCGTCGATCATGGGAACCAAACCCTTGAGCTGAATGAAAACAACAACACAGCCCGCGAGTTGTTGGACTACCTTGGAAATCCACAACCCGACCGGCCCGATCTGGTGGTGGAAGAACTCGCCTACGCCTATGTTTACCTCGGCGGCTCAGGCCTTTATGACACCTATGCAACTTACAGCGTGATCAATGATTCCCAAATTCCGACACATTACCAGATGGGAAATTCAGGACAAACCACTACCAAACTCTATTTTTCGCCTGATAATTTGGTGAGCGAGGATGACGCCTTCCTGGCAACAGCGGAAACGATGGCGCTGGATCCCGGTGAACGCGAGGTCCAGACCACCTGGATTGGAGAGAACACCCAGCCCGCGCCTCTCCACCAAACCCGCCTCCTCGCCCAGGTCAACGCGGGCCTTGAGGAAGAACCCCGTGTTGATGAAGGCGACAATGATTTCAATAACGTTGCAGCCATTGAATTGCCCCAACCCGAAACGGTTGGCCCCAATCTTCAGGTCTTGAGTCTGGTACATCATGGCGTCGAAGGCGGGCCTGGCAATGGCCGAATCGAAGTAACCTACACGGTATGGAATACCGGAGTTTGGCCCGCCAATGCGTGCAGTATGGGGTTTTACGTCTCTTCAGACGCAGACTTCAATCCTGCGATTGACACCCGATTAACCCTCTTAAATGGTAGTGACACTCAGGCCTTGGGGCAAGTTTACCCCTCATGGGAGGATCGCGTGCAACAGACCGCTGTCCTAGCGCTTCCCGATACGTTTCTCAACGACCGCAACTTTCTCATTGTCGTGGCGGATGTAGCAGAGGAGATCGCCGAAAACAACGAGAACGACAACGCCATGAGCCATACCTTTCAGGGGTTTGCCGATCTAACAGTGGAAAACCTGGAATACCTGGCCGAGGAGGGAACCTACCGCTTCACAGTTCGAAACGTGGATCAACTCACGTCCCCGGCAACGGTTGCCCAGATGTACGTGGATTTCGAGGCGGATTGGCATCCCCAGAGATCTCAGGGGCTGGACCAGTTCCAAATCCCAGCTCTGGCCTCGGGCGAATCCGTGGTGATTCAAACCCCGTCGGGGTGGACACCACCCGCCTCGAACCGTCCCCAATACCTCTTTGCCGTGGCAGATCCCCAGAATGACATAAACGAACGAGACGAAACCAATAATGTATCGACGCAAACCGTTGTGATTGAGCCCCAGGGTTTGCCAGACGATCAGCCCGATCTCTCTCCTGGGCTTTGGGGATTTACGGATCAGATCTGGCCTGAAGCCCTGCCGTTGAATGGGCCGGACATTGAAATCAGTCAGGTCCACGGCTGGCTTAAAACCGGGCGAGGCAATTTTGCCTCTTCGGTGCGCTACCGTTTGCGGGTGGCTGTGAATGGCCCCGTGAATGTCAGGGTGTTCATCGGCCTATCCGATGACCCGGTCTTTGACGAGAGTGAGATTACCGAACATGTTTCATTCCTTGCCGAGGAGGATATCGACCAGGTCTATGCTAAGGGCGGCGGCAGTAACCCGCCAGAATACATCATGGTTCGGGCAGAGTTGGATTCTGGTGAGACCAGCGCCGTCAACAACACTGTATATACCCAATTCTCCCTGCCCGAGGTGATGGCCGTCCATAGTGTTTACAATCAGAGCGCTGTCTCCTGTGGCCCATCAACGGTTGGAGTTTACATGTCGCGAGACAACCTGCCTCAAATCTCGCCAGGCGATGACCTCATCAGTTTGTATCGAACCCAGCCCTTCCCCTTTGCTGGTGAACAGGCCGGTCATATGATTGCTTACGATGCAACGTTTATGGACCTGTTTTATCCCTATGAGGGGTGGTACATGAAAGTGGCCGTGGATCTGGAAAACGAGATTGCAGAAGCCGATGAAACCAACAACGTGCTAGTGGCAGATCCGGACCCGAGCCATTTTGCAGGCCCCTACCTACCACCTGGGTTGGATCCCTTACCCGACCCTGGGCCAGGAGGCACGCTTTTAGCGCCAAATTACAACCAACCCGGTTCTCGTGGACAGGGCATCCCAGACTTTGCTGTGATCCCTCAAGGTTGGGAGGAAATGGATGGGCAACCCGGACTTGTGCAGTTGACCTATCGTATCGAAAACCGAACAAACACCCCGCTGAACCTTCAAAACCTCAGCGTGTTCCTTTCATCGGATCTTGCCTTGGGCGGAAAAGAAACAAGTGGGGATCGCTTGCTTTTCAGCACAGCTCTGGCTGGCGACGCTCATGGCGACACAGCCCTACCTTCCCAAGTCCCTGCATTGGGAATGAGTGAGCAGGTCAGTTTTCTCACTCGAATCCCTAAGGCTTGGAAAAGCGGCCAGTACAAATTGATTTTTGTGGCGAACGCCCAGGTTTACGGCGGGGAGGCCAGCTCTGGCGACATTATCTACCCTGAAGCCATTCGGCTCATCTTCAACCATGGAACAGCCCAGAATCTGGGCTACCTAGAACCGGCGCTTTTGGGACAGGAGTAGTATGATGAAAAAGCAAATTGGGATTTGGATTCTTGTTCTTTTTGCAGGCCTCAACCTGCTAGGCCAGCGACATTTCACGACCGGGGTCTCTTTCGATGACCTGGGCAGGACGGCAACGGAGACCTATCCAGATGGGAGTGTGGTCACTTACGAGTACGGGACCGAGTTAAACACACCCACTCGGGTAACCTACCAACATGCTGGGGGTGAGTCCTACGTTTTTGTTGAAGGCGTAACCTTCGCGCCAAACGGGGCGATCAAAACCCTCTCCATCCCTGGAGGCCAACAGACCTGGGAGTATGATGCTCAAGAGCGGTTAACCGCCCAAGGGTTTACTTATAATGGGCAAACCCTGTACAGGGCCGATAATATGGACTTTAACCACTGGGGCGGCCTGGCAGGATATGATCGTGCGGATGAATCCATCCAGGCCGGAATCGCGTTTGAGTACACCGATCAGGAACAGTTGGCGTCCTTCACTCTTGGAAGCAATACGGCATCATTCAGTTATGATGCGGGCGGCAACCTGACAGCGGTCGATGGATTCGCCAATCACGCGAATGCGGTGAATGTGACAGATTATCAAAC